>CAZXTW010000069.1:0-14328 GCA_964643525.1 uncultured Roseivirgaceae bacterium | reverse complement strand
AAAGTGCAATATAAGCAGTGGGGTATTGAGTAGAATGGGTGTAGATTGGGTTAAGATATGACAACACACACAACCACTGCTGAAAACAGCCTAACCGTAAGTTACCTTACTATTGTGCTGGCCTTAAAAGAGTTGCAAGATAAGCTGCAAAGCCCCTGGCGTGGTATAAATGAACGGCAGCAAGCCTTCCTGGCCAGGTTTATGCCGCTGGCCAGCCAATTTACAAATTACCCTGTGGGTAGTTTAACTGCCAGGGTGAGCAATAGCGCAGAAGTGCTCAACAACTTATTAAAGGCAAATGGGTATGACATCAGAATTAGCCAATTACCACCCAATGGTTTGGGTGTGGTTGCCATGATTGACCTGCTGTTGCATTGGCAGGAAGCGGGAGAAGATGAAGTGATTTACCGTAATAACATTGACTACCATGGTGTATTGTTAAAAAAAGGCCTTACCACATACAAAAGCCCATTGCATGCGCATGAAGTTTTAAAAATTGACACCAAGCTGCCACGTTTCTCGGTATTCATGACCGAGGCGGCCCGCCCTGCCAACCAATTCACTTTGGTAGATAAAATCTTATCGGTAAGCCAAAAGCTTACCTGCACCAACCAAATGTATGATTCAACAGTAGCGACTTTTCCTATGGTTGATTTGCAGCAACAAGCAGCCATTGACTGGTTACTGGGTGCAGAAATAGTTGATGCTGGCAACGAGGGTTATGTGGTTACCCAGGCGCTGCAAGAAAACAGTTTAACAATTAACACCCTGGGTACCATTGCCAGGTCTGGAACTGCTTTAACAATGAGGGCCACTGGCAAAGCAGAGTATAAGGTTAAGGTAATAAATATTGCCAACCCATTTTTGTACTGGATAGTAGACGCTGCTTGCCCGCAACTACCCATTTATATGGCTTACCTTGATACTGACGCCTGGATGGTATTTGATAAGAGTGGGTTCATTCAGATTACGAATGAACTGTTAGAAAGATACCGCACAGCAAAAAAATAAGTATGCTGTGCGGTTTAATCAGTTCATGATGGCTACTCGTACCGCAATGATTCTACAGGGTTGGCCCTGGCGGCTCTGATGGTTTGGTAGCCTATTGATACAGCCGACACAACAAAGCTTACCCCGGCCGTAATGGCAAATACTTTTACCCCCAGGTTTATTCTAAAAGCAAATGCCTGCAGCCAGTTATCCATCAATAACCACCCCAGAGGTATGGCCAGTAACAGCCCAACGGCCAGCAGTGCCACAAACTCTTTGGCTATTAACCTGATAATTTGCCAGGCCGAGGCCCCAAATACTTTACGCACCCCAATTTCTTTTACACGGGCAATAGTCATGAACGAAATGAGCCCCAGCAGGCCCAGGCAGCCAATTAATATGGCAATAATGGCAAAAAACTTAAACAGACTAAACTGGCGGTTCTCTTCGCTATAGTAGGTTTGGCGGGCATCGTCCAGAAAGCGGTAGCTAAAGGGGGCCCCCGGGTACATGGTTCTGTATAGTGCTTCTACCTGTGCCATAGCTTCATTAGGCAGGGCACCACTGGCCAGTTGAATGTCAGTACCAAAAAAGTACTTAGGCGTAAAATGCACAATTACGGGCATAATGGCATTTTGTAGTGAGCGGTTGTGGTAATCGCGTATAACACCTATAATCATGGTTTTATCAACACCCCAGCCAGCCTGTATTTTATGGCCCAGGGCATCGGCAGGGGTGTCAATACCCAGCTTTTTAATTAATGCTTCATTTACAATTACCCCCTGCTGGTTGGTATAGAGCTTTTCCATGGCTGGGTGGGCGGCCAGTAGCTGCAGGCCAAACGTGCGTAGGTAGTCTTTATCAGCTACCCTGTGCTGTACCCTTATGGGGCTGCTTTCCTCTACCTCCATATCTTCAAAAATACCCGAGAGGGTAATGTTAATGGTAGGTGGGGCAGATGATAAGGTCATTGACTGAACGCCCGGCAGGTTCACTGCCTCTTGCTTAAACAGAAAGTTTTTGGTTGAATCTTGATCAGGAAACCAAAAGCGTGCTACGTGGTGGGTGCTGTAGCCCAAATCTTTGGTGCGCATAAAGCTTACCTGCTGGTAAATTACTACTGTGGCAATGAGCAGTAAATTGGTAATTACAAACTGTACAATAACCAATGAGCGGCGCAGGTGCAGGCCTTTGCCCCTTCTTTTGGTCAGGTTGCTTTTTAATGAGGTGAGTGTTTTCATGCCAGACAACACAAAAGCCGGGTAGGTGCCTGCCAGGATTACTACCAGGGCCAGGCAGCTCAATACAAACACCCATAGCTGCCATTGCAAAAACGCAGCTGCTGAAAGTGACATCTCTAGCAGGTAATTAATTTGTGGCAGCAGCACCCTGGCACCAATGATGGCAATAAGGGTAGCCAGCGCGGTTACCAGAAACGTCTCGGCAATAAACTGTTGCATCAGCTGGGGGTGCCTTGCGCCAAGCACTTTGCGCATGCCCACCTCTTTGGCCCGGCGCGTGCTTTGGGCCGTCATCAGGTTAATGAAGTTAATGCAGGCGGCAATCAGTATAATAAGCCCTATACCTGCTATGCCCCAAAGTGTGCCTGGGCTTACGGTGCGGCTAAGGTTGCGGCCTGCATAGCGCATATCAAAATGAATGTCTGCCAGTGGCTGTAGCATCCAGCGGCAATAGCTGGCGTGGTCATCTCTGATGTATTTATTCTGAAAATTGGGTAGCAGGGCTTCATAGCGTGCCGGGCCTTCTTTTTCGTTTAGCAGTACATACACCCCGCCATGATCTACCAGGCCCCACCCATCCAGCGGAATGTCCAGTGCGTAATACTCATCTGTAAAAGAGCCGTAAGCCACCAGTGCCTGGAATTTCAGGTGGGTGTTATTGGGTGGGTCTTTTATTACTGCAGCCACCATCAATGGTAAATCGTTGCCTAACTGTAGCTGCTTGCCAATGACATTGGCACTGCCAAATAGCTGGTAGGCACTGCTCAGGGTAAGTACAATCTGGCCAGGGCTGGCCAGGGCACCATCAAGTTTACCGGCAACGGCTTCGTAATCAAAAATGTCTAAAAACTCCTGCTCAGCAAAGAAAACCGTGTTCAATTCATGCTCCTGGCCATCAACAATAACATGGCCGCCCCCTGAAAAATAAACAGAGGCAACGGTGGCCATATCAGGAAATTCACTCCGCAGGGTTTTGCCCGTTGGGAAGGGCATAAAGGGAGAATACTGGTAGCCCTGCGGCCATTGGTTTTCTGATGTAAGCCTGTAAATGCGGTCTTGCTTGCTATGCCAGTTATCGTACGAGTTTTCAAACTTAATTACCATAAAAATTAACAGGCAGGCGGCAATGCCCATGGCAAGCCCAAAAATATTCAACAGGGCAAATGCCTTTCTGGCCCTCAGGCTGCGGTAGGCAGTCTTCAGGTTAACTTTCCATAAATCAATCATCGTTATCTTGTTTTTTGACCTTCTTCTCAATGCAAAAGGGCGCAACATGCCCAGTACTTCAATAATAAAAAGCAGGGCGGCTTTAAACCGGCTCATCGTGTCAAGCCGTTTGTAAAACAACTCGTGCAAATCGCCCTGTACAATCTCCAGGTGGTCTTCTGTACAAAACCACTCTAAAAACCGGTCGGCCCATCTGGGGGGCATTGGGTTGGCGCTTTTCATAAACCCAGGTACTCTAATGACAGTTTGGGTATGAGCGTAATCATTTCGCTGCGCAGGCTGTGGGCTTTGTGCACAGTTTCATAGCCGGCAGAAGTAATGCGGTAAAACCGCTTGCGGCGGCCGCCACGCGCTTTAGTGGCCCCACCTTCGTATGAATCAATGTATCCTTTGTTCTCTAACCGGTTCAGGGCTGAATGCAACGCACCAATACTGGGCTTGCGCCCGGTGCGCTTTTCCAGCTCTTCCTTAATAGCCACGCCGTAGGCCTCTTCATGCAGTACACCTATGCTGAGCAACACAAGCTCTTCAAAGGCGCCAAGGTTGGTATCCTTCATGGGCTCTTGATTAGTTTCCTGTTAGTAGAGCAAATATATATCTTTCCTGTTAGTAGAACAAATAGTTGGTGCCTGCTTTTGTGGTTAGCAGCCTGCAAAGCAGGGTAAATTATGTGCTGGTTGTACGGCTTCTGTGCCAGATGTACTAATTTTCGGGTGCCTGAACGTTATACTACTATGCGATACCTCTTGAGCATACTTGGGCTGTTGGTTGCCTGTTGGGTGGCTGGCCAGCCAACTACCACAATTAATAACCAGCAGGGGGCCATGATGCCCATGCCTGCTACCTTTTTTCAATCGGCGGGCCGGTTTGTCATTAACGAGCAGTTCAGCCTGGGCATAACCGGTGCCACCAACCGTACTTTGGTGAGCGCTGCCAGCAGGTTTATGACCCGTTTAGAGGTGTTGACAGGGCTTAGCCTGCCAGATTCGGCCCGGGTAGGCCCGGCGGGCGGGCAGGCAACCCTACAATTAAGGGCAGGCAAGCAGGGCGCGCTTGACCTGCGTATGGAAGAGGGCTACCAGCTAAACATTAGCAAGCAGCAAATTACTTTAAGTGCCCCTACACAGGTTGGTATAGTGCGCGGCCTTGAATCCCTGCTGCAGCTACTTTCAGCAGGGCCGCAAGGTTATTACTTTCCGTGTTATCAGGTGCAGGATAGCCCTCGGTACGTGTGGCGGGGGCTTAGGCTAGATGTAGCCCAGCAATGGCTGCCCATAGAGCAGCTTCAAAAAGTACTTGACCAGATGGCCACCTTTAAGCTAAATACGCTGCACCTGGTAATTAGTGGTGATGCCGCCTTTCGGGTTGAAAGTAAAACCTACCCGCTGCTGCACCAGCAGGCTAAAGATGGGCACTACTATACACAACAGCAGGTAGCCAGCCTGGTGGCTTATGCCCATGCCAGGGGCATTCGTGTGGTGCCGGGCATACCCATGCCCGAGCAGACAGGCAGCTGGCTACAGGCCTACCCTGAGCTGGGCCAGCAGCACAAAGCCAGACCTAAAAAAAACAAGGGTAAAAAAAGCTATGCCCTGCTTAGCCCGGCCAATGAAGCAAGCTACCGCTTTGTAAAGCGGCTTATTTTTGAGCTGGCCCCCCTGTTTACTGACAGGCATTGGGATATTGGCGGCACGCCAGAAAGTAACCGCTACTGGGCAAAGGCCCCACAGGTAAAAGCCTACATGGCCCAGCAGGGGTATGACAGCATACAAGACCTTGAACATTATTTTTACAGCCGCATGGTAACCAGCCTGCTAAGCAGAGACAAACGCATGGCAGGCAGCCCGCACATAGCCCGGCCAGGCATACCACCCAACTTTGTTTCAATGGCATTTATACCAAATAACCACCTGCCGCGTGCCTGCGCCAATGGCTACCGTGCCGTAGCCCTATGGCCCTACCAGTTGGGCCAGGGCATAGCTGACAGTACTTTTTATGCCCGGCAGCCGCAACTAAAGGCTACAGCGGGGCAAAACCTGCAAAACAGCCTTTTGGGGGCCGAAATAGTGGTGCCGCCCGCTTTGTTAAAGCAACAGCAACTGCCCGGCAGTGCCTGGTATACCATAGCCCTTATTGCTGAGCGCCTATGGTCGCCACAACGCATTAGCCAATACCAACAGGCACGCACCAGGCTGGCCACCAACCTGAGGCAAATTGAAATGTACCAGTAACCTGGCTTAAAGTATAAAGCATAGCGGCTGCTGTAGGTTAAAAGTTGTGCCGGTGGGCATCGCAGGCCAGAAAAATCCTTGTATATTGTAGGGTTGATTGGTCACACATCTTTCGTATAAACAACACCTCATGAGCACTTGCCATGCAACCCCGGCCTCTTTCAAGAGCAACCCCAGTATTAGTCATTACAACAGGTACAGGCGGCACTGGCACCTGGCAGCCTGCCTGTTATTGCTTGCCTGCTTTACCAGTTGCCAGGGTGGGCAACAAGCAGGCCCCAAAATACTGGTATTTGCCAGGGCCAACAGCGGTGCGCCAACCTCAACTACAGCAGGTATGGCAGCCATTAGGGCTATGGGCCAAAACAACGGCTTTGTGGTTGATACCACCCAGAATGCCGCTGCGTTTAACCTGCAGCAGCTGCGGCAATACCATGCCGTGGTGTTTTTACATACTACTGGTGAGGCATTGAATACCACCCAACAGCAAGAATTTAAACGGTTTATACAGGCTGGTGGTGGCTTTGTGGGCATCCATGCGGCGGCCAATGCCAACTACCAGTGGCCGTGGTATGGCAAGTTGGTGGGGGCCTACTATACAAACCGCTCTGAAGTACAGCAGGCCACCATAACAACCATTGACAACGGCCATCCTGCTGGCAAGGCGCTGCCTGCCACCTGGACCCATACCGATGCCTGGTGCCAATTCAAAACAATCAACCCCAATATTAATGTATTGGCCACCGTCAATGAGGCCACCCAGCCCGTAGCCTGGTACCATGAGTATGATGGGGGGCGCGCTTTTTATACCGGGTTGGGTTACAGCAAGGCTACCTACAGCAACGATCAGTTTACCGCCCACCTGTTGGCTGGCATACAATATGCTATTGGCAATGGCCAGCCACTTAACTACCAACTGGCCAGTGTGCAGCCCGAAGAAAACCGCTTTAACAAAGAGGTGCTTGACCTGGGCCTCAAAGAGCCTATGGAGCTAGACCTGCTGCCAGGCACTGACCCACAGGTGTTGTTTATTGAGCGGGGGGGTAATGTAAAGCTGTATAAACCAGCTGAAAAGGCAACAACGGTAGTGGCTAAAATTAATATTTACCAGGGCCATGAAGATGGACTCATGGGCCTGGCGGTTGACCCTGCCTATGCCACCAACCATTTTATTTACTTGTACTACAGCCCGGCAGGTAATGAGCCGGTTCAATACCTTTCTCGCTTTGTTTTTCATGAGGGTGTGCTTGATATGGCCTCTGAGGTAGTGCTGCTCAAGGTACCTGTGCAACGTGACGAGTGCTGCCACTCGGCCGGTTCTATTGAATTTGGCCCTAATGGTTTGCTGTACCTGTCAACTGGCGATAACACAAACCCCCATGCCTCAAACGGCTTTAACCCCATTGATGAAAGGCCAGGCCGTGGCCCCTGGGATGCCCAGAAATCATCAGCCAATACCAATGACCTGAGGGGTAAAATATTGCGTATTAAGCCAGAGGCCGATGGTACGTATACCATCCCTGAAGGCAACCTGTTTGCCAAAGATGGCAGCCAGGGGCGGCCAGAAATATATGTAATGGGCTGCCGCAACCCCTTTCGTATGTCAATTGACCCCGTTACAGCATACCTGTATTGGGGTGATGTAGGCCCCGATGCTGGCGAAAATAAGCCTGACAGAGGGCCCCGGGGGTATGATGAAATTAACCAGGCCAAAGGGCCTGGTAACTTTGGCTGGCCCTATTTTATTGCCAATAACCAGCCTTACCATGATTTTAATTTTGCCACCGGCCAGAGCGGGGGGCAGTTCAATGCAGCCAAACCAGTTAATACCGCTGCCCGTAATACAGGGGTGCAGGCCTTACCCCCGGCACAGCCAGCCCTGGTCTGGTACCCCTATGCTGCGAGCCAAACCTTCCCTTTATTGGGCAGTGGCAGCCGCAATGCCATGGCTGGCCCCGTATACCGGGCTGAATTGTATGCCAACAGCACGCGGCGTTTTCCTGACTATTACAACGGCAAGCTGTTAATTTATGACTGGATGCGGGGCTGGATGATGGCCGTTACCCTTAACGAGGCAGGTAACGAGCCTGCCATTGAGCCTTTTTTGCCCAATATGGAATTCAACAACCCAATGGATGTGCTTTTTGGCCCAGAGGGTGACCTGTATATGCTTGAATACGGCACCATATGGTTTGCCTCTAACCAGGATGCCCGCCTGGTGCGCATTACCTATACCGGCGGTAACCGCCAGCCTGTGGCACGCATTGCTGCCAATAAACAGGTGGGCGCTGCCCCGTTGCAGGTGCAGTTTGATGCGGCAGCTTCTACTGATTTTGATGAAGATGCCCTGACTTATGCCTGGTATATTGATGGCCAACAACAGCAAAGTGACGCCCAGGCACCTGCTTTTACATTTGAGCAGCCCGGTACGTATGTAGTTAAGCTGGTGGTAACAGACGGTGGGGGCAAGGCTGATGAAAGCGAGGTGACGGTAGTAGCAGGCAATGACCCGCCTCAGGTTGCCTGGCAGCTTGATGGCAATCAAACCTTTTATTGGGGCAATACTGCATTAAATTATTCGGTGCGTGTTACCGATAATGAAGATGGCACCCTGCCAGCTACGACCTCAGGCCAGAAACAGATTGACCCCAAGCGTGTGTCTGTCACGATGGAGTACCTCAAAGAGGGGCATGATATTACAGTAATTGCGCAGGGGCATCAGGCACTGGAGGCACGCTCAAGGGGGCTTATTGGCAAGGCATTGATGGAAGGGTCTGACTGCGCCAGCTGCCACCAGGTCAATCAAAAGTCAATTGGGCCTACCTATACTGATGTAGCTGCCAAATACACTGGCCAGGCTGATGCCCGCAACTACCTGGCCAAGAAAATTATCAAAGGTGGCGGTGGTGTTTGGGGCGAAACGGCCATGGCAGCCCACCCAGGCATTACCCTTACTGAAGCACGGCAAATTGCTGATTATATATTAAGCCTGGCCGCAAAAAAAGAAGCCCTGGAAGAACTGCCCCTGCAAGGGCAGTATGCTTTTAAAGCCCACCAGGCTACGGGCACTGAGGGCAGCTATGTGTTTACTGCTACCTACACTGACAACGGCAACAAAGCCATCCCCCCGTTAACCAGTACCGATATGAAGGTGCTGAGGCACCCCAAAGTGCAGGCAGAGCGGTACAGCACCAGCAGCCAGATTTTGATGTTTGACGGCCCTACAGAGCAAACCCCCTGGCAGGCCGAAGGGCAGGCTGTGGTAGCGGGCACTACAGGCAAATACTTTGCCTTTGAGCAGATTGACCTGACAGGCATACTCAGCTTAAGCCTGTGGGGCAATACAGAGTACAAAGTATTTGGGGGTGGTGAATTAGAGGTTCGGTTGGGCAGCCCAACGGGTAGGCAAATAGGCGTGTTTGAGCTTACCCAGGCTGAGGCCAACAGCCCTGCACAGTTGTTTCAAACACCTGTACAGGCAGTACAAGGGCGGCACGATGTGTATTTTGTGTTCAGGACTAAAAAAAGCCGTGAGCGTAAGCCCATTGCTGCTATTGACTGGGTATACTTTAACCGGCAGGCTGGGGCAGTAGGCCCTTGACAGCACGCTGGGTAATTGCCCTGTTGCCTATGAATAAAAAGCTTTATACTGCGTTATAATTGACAGTAAATAGCATTAAATTTGAAAAGGTGCCTGAAAGCATTAATATTTTATAACTAGGGGGCTGTATTCTCGTAATAAAACAATACCTGCTAGTACTAGCATAAACAGGTAGTCAAGAATTGTTAGCAGTGAATAGTATACTAACGCATACCACTAACCCATCACAGGTTATGGCTGATGTTGCCCAGCCCTTGCCAGATACCACGCTATATTATTATATCGTGTTTGCTGTGATGGTGGTGTTGTGTTTTACTGCTGCTTTAATACTAAACAGGCAGCGGTACAAAAAGCGGTATGTAAAGCAGCTAGATAAAATGTATAAGCTGCTGGCCAGGCAAAAAGAACAACACCTGCTTGATTCAATTACCTTTAAAACCAGCCAGCTAAGTAGCCATACGGCCAGCCTGATTGAGAAAAACAGGGTATTAAGCCAAATACAGGAAGAAATAAACGTATTGAATCAGTCATTTATAGGTACTGAAGATAAGAACAAACTTTCGCGCGTTAAGCGGTTAATCAATTATGCTTTTAACCTGCAAAAAGACTGGCAGCAGTTTCAGGAGTATTTTGAAAAGGTATATGACGATTTTTTCAGCAACCTGACTGACAGGTACCCTTCGTTAAACGCCTACGAAATGCGGCTCTGTGCCCTGATTAAGCTCAACCTCACTATTGAAGAGACAGCTGCCATACTGGGTATTTCTGAAGAAAGCGTGAAAATGGCCCGCAACCGCCTGCGCCGCAAGCTGCAGGTGCACAATGAAGATGGGCTTGTAAACACAATCATGAAGGTTTAGCCCGTGCCTTATTTTACTTTCATGGCATACGCTTGCCAACTTGCCGCCACCTAACCCTATTTTTCAGGCAAATATTTGGTGCTTGTTTTTGTGCCCAGCCTAAATTTCAATAAATTAAACCCAAGTGAACTAAGCCAGCTTTATTCGTGCAGCTACCATTTATTATTCAAAACTGTGCAGTTGCGTAATCAATTAAAAACAAAGCAAAACGGTTGCCGTGTTATGCATAAATAATATGTATATTGCTTTGAATATTTAAAACATTTCTAATTTTAGAGCAAGGTTACCAGGCTTTAAGGCTTCCTATCAACAGCATACTGCTTAAGCAGCCAGGATTACACACAGTTTACACACAGCAAAATTTATCTGGGTAATACATACCCGGGCTTACCGTCAGGCAATTAGCCATTATTTCTAGTATAAACAGGTATTGAATCAGGGGCATGCGCTGCTTCATAAGTGCGCACAGCTTCAACTTACATTATTATGCAGGGTCAAATCAGTTTGCCTATGTTGCAATCTTTACAAGTAAGAAACACGCTACTTTTACTACCAATACTAATTTTATGTGCGCTTTCAGCCACTGCACAGGTATATATTACCACAGCAGATGGTGATTATACCGACCCGAGTATTTGGAACCTGAGCAGCGTGCCCGGCGATAACGATACCATTTTTATTAGAAACTCAGTTACGCTGGTCGGCACAAAAAATGTTGGTACCAGTGGCCAGCTAAATGTAGAGCTCACAGGGCGCTTTTTAGTTGATACCATTACCAATAACAACTACTTTGAAAACAATGGCTTTTCATCTGCATTGTTTATTCAAAACAACAGTGGGGCGGTTCTGGTCAATTTCGTTTCGCTGGATGCTGAAAACATATTGAACAACAATGGCGCATTACTCGAAAACCAGTCTACCATAACTGCGGTAGGCATTGAAAATGCGGGTACTTTCAGAAGCAGCGGTTTTATTGAGGCCGACAGGCAGATTCTTAACCGCGATACGCTTCTATTAAGTGAGTTCAGTACCACAGAAACATATGATCTTTTTAGGAACGACCTGGGGGCCTACCTTGAGCTATGCGGTATTTTACGCCTTGAAGAAACCACAACCCCCCAGGTATTTGTAAATGGCGGGTTTTTAAATGGCTGTGATGGTGGTATTGCCGGTGAGGGAGATAACCTGACGGTAATCAATCAGGTATCTGGTTTTCTGATTGGTACTACCAACTTATGTACACCAGATGCTACGGTAAATGAGCTTGGGGTAGGTTCATTTAATGTTGACTGTTGTTTTTTATTTGTGGCTGATGCTGGCGAGGATCGGTTTGTATGCCTGGGTGATGATACTGAACTGGGCGGTGACCCCACAGTTGATGGTGGTGCTGAGCCGTATTTTTATTCCTGGTCTAATGGGGCTACGCTGGATGATGACACTGTCGCTAACCCCCTGGCCACACCCACCGGGCCTACGCAATACAATTTAACTGCGGTTGACGACGACGGCTGTGTAGCTACTGACTCGGTTCGTATTACCACTACCACTACGCTTTTAGTTGATGCGGGCGATGAGTTTATAGCCATTTGTGAAGGTGATACCATTGAGCTCGGTGGTGACCCGGCGGTGAGCTGCGAAACACCACCAATATCCATTGCCTGGGCACCCACCACAGGCCTTGACGACGCCACTGCTGAAAACCCGCTGGCCTACCCCACGGTGACGACTGAATATGTACTTTCAGTGACTGATATGACGGGCACGCGCAGAGATACCGTTACGGTTTTTGTTGAGCCCAAGCCTACTGATGCCGATGCCGGGCCCGATCAGTTTTTATGTAATAATATGAGTGGCACCTCACTGGCAGCCAATACCCCCACAGTTGGCATTGGCGTTTGGGAAGTGGTTGAAGGCAGTGGCAATGTGGCCGACCCGTTTGACCCAACCACAAGTGCTGCCGGCTTTACCCCTGACGATACTACAGTATTTGTATGGGCTATTTTTAGTGGCAATTGTGAATCGACCGATACCGTTGTTGTGATCAATTATGGTAACCCCAGCCCTTCTAATGCTGGCCCTGACCAGAATATTTGTGATGCTGATTCTGCTGACCTTGATGCCGTTGACCCTATGCGTGGCGCTGGTTCATGGACTATTGTTTCAGGTACGGCTACCATTGACGATGCGGCAGACCCTAACACGCGCATTCGTGACCTGGTGGCAGCAGGCGAGGTAAGGTTAAGGTGGACGGTAACCAATGGCACTTGCCCCACCACTGCTGATGATGTAATTATCAGAACTTTCACACCACCTTCAGCTGCTAATGCCGGCCCTGACCAGGAGCTGTGCAACGTTACCTCGGCCACCATGGCGGCCAGTACCCCCGCTACCGGTACCGGTTTCTGGAATGTGGTGTTTGGCTCAGCAAATATTACCAGCCCTTTTAATGCAACAACCACCATTACCGCCCTGACAGTTGGCGATAGCGTGGCCCTGGCTTGGACGGTTACCAACGGTGCCTGCCCGGTAAGTACTGACACTGTTTCGGTGGTGGTGAATGAGCTGCCCAGCATGGCAGATTCCGGTGCCGATCAGGAGTTTTGCCAGGCAGATACTGCTTTTCTGAACGGTACCTTCCCGGCAGTAGGCACAGGTACCTGGACCATTCTGTCGGGCACAGGCATCATTGACAATGTAAATGACAATAACTCAATGGTAACCGGCCTGGTTGATGGCGATACCCTTGAGGTAGAGTGGGCTGTGCGCAATGGCAGTTGCCCCGTTTCGCGTGATACCGCCCTCATTATTAATTATGAACTGCCCACTGTAGCAGATGCCGGCCCTGACCAGTTTTTGTGTGAAGTTGATACGGCCGTGCTGGCCCCCAACCTGCCAACAGTGGGGGTACTCTCGTGGGATGTTGAAAGTGGTGCCGCCACGATTGATGATATTTTTGACCCAACTACTACAGTACGCGACCTGATAGGTTTGGGCGGGTTTGTTGAGTTGCGGTATGAGATAGCCAATGGGGTGTGCCCTGAAAGCGAAGATTTTGTAGAGATATCCGTGCTTGACAGCATTATTGGTGATGCCGGCCCTGACGACGTTTTCTGCGACCTTGATACCATTTATTTAGATGGCTTTATTGATAATGTTGGCGATGTAGGCACCTGGGTGTTGTTAAACGGTACGGCCACCATTGATGATGTAAACGACCCTACCTCTGAGGTAACAGGGTTGATTAGCCAGGATACCTTAGCATTTGAGTTTACCATTACCAACCCGGCCTGCCCAAGCGAGGTCGATACCGTTTTTTACATCAACTTTGCTGCACCCTCGGTTGCTGACGCCGGCCCTGACCAGGATTTATGCGATGCTGACAGTGCCCAGCTGGCAGGTAATGTACCTGCCGCAGGTACCGGGCAATGGTTTTTAGTAGGTGGCACAGCTACTATTGATGATGATACTGACCCAACCACCTTTGTGCGTGGCTTTGATGCCCCGCCGGCCACCATTGAGTTTGAGTGGGAAATTAGCAACGGCCCATGCCCAACTGAGTCTGACTTTGTTGAGCTGAACAATTTTGAGTTAACAGAAGCAGCTGATGCCGGCACTGACCAAACTTTGTGTGATGCTGACACGACTTTTCTTGATGCGGCGGTGCCTGCCCACAGTACTGGCACATGGAGTGTACTGAAGGGCACAGCCACAATTGATGATGTGAATGACGCCAAGACTATGGTTACGGGCCTTTTACCAGGCGATACCGTTGAGCTGCAATGGGAGTTAACCAGTGGCTCTTGCCCGGTTGAACGTGATACGGTACTCATTATTAATAATGCATTGCCATCAGCAGCAGATGCAGGAACTGACCAGGATTTATGCGAAGCCACTGGTGCTACCATGGCTGCAACTACCCCAACCACAGGTACCGGCGTTTGGACACTGCTGTCAGGCACAGCCACCATTGATGCCCCTGGCTCAGCTACCTCTACCTTGAGCGCGTTGACCTTCCCTGATACAGTAGAGTTGGAATGGTCTGTCAGTAATGGTGTATGCACCACTACCCGCGATACGGTTGTGGTTATTAATTATGAGAACAGCTCGGCTGCGGGTGGGGGAGGTGATGAGAGTATATGTGGAGGCACTGCTGCTCCTCTGGCTGCAACTACCCCAAC
>CAZXTW010000068.1:7045-14336 GCA_964643525.1 uncultured Roseivirgaceae bacterium | reverse complement strand
CCACCTCATAATTGGTATTGGGCAGCAGGTTGGGGTAGTATAGCTCATCTACCCGGTCATATATATATACGCGATGTTCTATGGCCTGCTGCTGGCCCTGTATTCTTAACAGCACATCAAGCTGGGCATCAAGAGGGATCAGTTTAAGCTGCAACGCCGCTGAGTTGTCAGTTACAGGATCAATAGTATTGGGGGGTATGTCACAGCCATTGGTTATGAAATCATAGGTAATGTCTTTAGAGGTGCCCCTGGGCTGACAAACCGATTCAACCGAAGCCCGATATTGATGCCCGGCCAGCAGACCGCTAATGGGGTGCTGCGTGCCGCTAACCTGCACTGTGGGCGACCATTGCCCCTCTAACAGCCGTTTGTATTTGACGTTGTAGGCCTGTACGTCACCATCTACCGGGGCAGCCCATCTTAGGGTGGCTTCCCGTTCAGCAATTGGGTTGGCAGTAAGGTTATAGGGCTCGGGGCACAGGGTGGTGATGAATACACCTGTTGCCTCTTTGTACTGCTCAACCCCACAGTCGGTCTGTATTTTCCAGATGTATTTTGTTTCTGGTTGCAGGCCACTGATGCTGGCTGCCGGCACATGCCCCGTATGCTTTACCTGAACATTGCCGGGGTCGTTTTCTGGGTAGTACGTATGTATATAACCTGTGGCATTTGGGGGGCCTTGCCAAAATAACGTGACAGAAGTGGGGCTTAAGTACCCGTAATCAAGGTTGGTTGGTGCCGGGCAGTCAACTGTAGCTTCTATGACAAAGTCCTGAAACTTGCCGTTACGGCAAAACACCCTGACCATTATGGTGTAGCGCTCGCCCACCAGCAGGTTGGGCAGGGTTGCGCTGTTCTGGCTGGTTTCAATTACCTGCCAGTTTTTGCCTCCACCAGAAAGGTTGTCGTTAACTCTGGTGTAAAATACATAATACCGCTGGTAGCCAGGGGTGTGGTTCCATTGTGCGGTAATTGAGTTAAGTGTGGTGCTTGTAGCCCTCAGGCCTGTGATGCCCGCACATTGTGAGGGCTGGCTGCTCCAGGCATAAGTGCTGCGCCAGCCAGAGTGGGCAGCACCCTGCTTGCATACGGCACGTACCTGCACCAGGTAGAGGTTACTCTGGTCTACAGGCAGGCTATGGCTGTTTTTTGTAATGCCTGTTATGGTTGTCCACCCGGGTTTGGCCGCTTCTCTGTACCTTACCTCATAGGTGGTGTTGGGTTCATGTTTCCATTGCACCACTACCGGGCCATTTGCAGCGCTATCTACCCTCAGGTGAGTGGGCCATGGGCATTCCGGGCAGGCGGCACTCAGCCCTGGGGTGCTGCCGCACCAGGCCCCGCTATGTGCTATGCCCTCTCTCAGGCTGCCGTGCTCAAACAGCATCCTGCCCCGTTGCACCTGGCCTTTGGTAAACATCAACAGGCAGGGGTCATCACTATAATCCATAAAGTTCATAAACATGACCCCATCAGTATTTTTGCCTGGGCAGCTGTTGGCCAGAAGGGGGTGTTGGGGGCAGCCACCAGTGGCCTGTAGCTGCGTGGGGGTATCGGCCACCAGGTCATCACTGCATTTTTGGTTGGGGTCAACCCCCCACAGGTGGTGCAGCCCCAGCCAGTGGCCCACCTCATGCACGCACGAACGGCCCAGGTTACCTGGGGTAATGCTGCCAAAGCTGGCCGTGTTAATGACCACCCCGTCAAGGCGGGGGTCAACACCTACCGATGCGGTAAAGCCATCACGGCTGCCCCCCAGCCGGCACACCCATATGTTCAGGTATTCGGCAGGGTTTACTACATCGTGCCCTCCCTGATCGGTAAATTTCATTGAGGTAAAATCAGTAAAGGTGGCCACGTTTGTTTGGGTTCTGGTAATGGGACCGTGCCAGTTGCCTTCAGCATCCTGCCAGCCGGCCAGGCAAAACTGAATGTTAAAGTTGCCTATCCTGTCTTGAAATACCTGTGGCACCCCGTTGCGGTTGGCCTGTGCATCATTGTAGTCAATGTTTAGCCGCTCAATTTGTTGTTGCACCTGCTCATCTGACACATTCAGGCTTTCATGGTGGTATAGGATATGCACCACCACAGGCACAATGATTTGCCTGGTATCATGGGTTTGCATCAGTTGGGCCCTGCGCTGGGTAAGCGTTTGTATTGACCGTTCAAGCTGCTCATTTCTGTGCTTAAAGGCGGGGTTAGTACGCATCAGCTGCCCGTAATAGGCCGTGGTACCGCATTTGTCATGGCCGTAGGCCGGCAAACCCAACAGGCATACGGCCATGAAGCAAACCACTAACACCAGCCTGTTGGCTCTTGTTAAGAAAAAGCATTTTAACGTTGTATTTAGCGTATTCATAGCTGGCGATAATTTAAGGGGCTTATTTCTTAATCATAAAGCGGGCCCGTGCGTTTTGTTGGTTTCTGATTACCTCAACCAGGTAAATGCCTGAGGGTATGTTTACCAGTGGTATCAGGTAGGTATCTTGAGGCTGGCTATGGGCTTTGTAGTATAACCTGCGGCCTTGTGGGTCAACAATGCTAATGTAGGTAGGGCGGCTGGCCGCTGGCGGTTCCTGATGCGGGGTGCCCTGCCCCTGTGGGGTGTTGATGGTTACGGCTACTTCATGGATGCCGGGGTTGGGGCTTACCGCTATTGACAGGGTGGTGGCCACCTCATTGCCACCGCCTATATTGGGCTGTGTAATGCTACTTTCAGTGGTAAAGGTAATGGTGGGGCCATCATAAGTATTGCCGTTACACACACTGTTTAACCGGGCGGTGTAGGCTTTGCCTGGGTCAAGGCTAATGAAATAAAGTATTTCAGCCCCACCAAGCGGGGGTATACCGGTAACCTGGTTGTTATTACCTGCTTCTTTTACGATTAACTCAAACTGGTTGGGCTGCCCATTGTCTGCTTCCCATGAAATAATACCAGAACCGGCCGGGCTGCCGGGCGTAAAATCAAGGTTGGTGGCCAGGGGGCAGCTGGTTTCAAAGTCAATCACATGAAACACATCACCTATATTGGCACAAATGGTGGTATATTCCATTTCATACTTTGTAGCGGGCTTTAAGCCACTAAAAGTAAAGGTGTTTTGTGTAATGGGGGCAAAAAGGTTAAGCTTTTTTACGGGTGGGGTATTGAGGGGGGCAGCTGCCTCAAACACTTCAATGGTGATTGATATGCCACTGTGTACCGGGTCAAACCTGAATGAGGCGGTGGTGGTGGTCGCAGTGGTTTTAATATCAACCGGGCTACAGGTTGTATTGAATACCCCTGTAATTACTGTTGATTGCTCCTGAGCTGTACATTTAGTGCTCACTTCTACTTCATACTCCCTGCCGGGATCAAGGTTACGCAGGGTTTCTGAGTTACTGCTCACGGGTTTGGTAGTCCAGTTGTTTTCGTTCACCGCTTTGTAGCGTAAGGTGTAAGTGGGCTGGTAGTAATGCGGTGGGTGGCTCCAGGTAATTGTAGCTTCATTGGCAGTAATGCTATTAGCAGGTATTTGCAGGTTGGTTGGGGTTGGGCAAGCTATGGACACTGCTATTTCTGTTCTTTCTGACTCTACCTGCGGTGTACAAAAAGATGTAACCCCAAATGTATATTGCCCTCCTGCCTGCAGGCCACTTATTGATTGCTGGTTGGTAGTAATATTGGTTGCGCTGGCTTCAGGTTGGCTGCCATCAGCAGGCTGCCAGTATACGTTGTGAGGAGGCTGGCTTGAATTCCAACGCAGGTTTACATCGGTGCTGCTGGTTAACTGGTAGGTCAGTTCAGTTGGTGGTTCGCAGGCTTTGGTACGTTTTATTAATCTGGTTTGCTTTGCTCCCCCAAGACAACCTGCAACCACATCAATGAGGTATTGTTTATTGGCCATGAGGCCTGTAATCTTTACATTTGGTTGTGTAACTTCTAATTTGATGGCTGGTGCAAGGGTGTCTTTCCCATCTTTACCCTTACCCAGGTATAGCCCATAATCAATGAAGTAATACTGGTTAGCCACATAATTGGTAATAGTCAAATCTAACTCATTGTAATTCGATTGAACAGTTACCACAGGTTGTGCACAATTTTCTCTGCTACCGGTATTGACCATTACACTACGCCAATGTGACTGTTGATTGTCACATTTTGTTCTTACCTGCATCAAATAGGTCACGTTATGTGTTAAAGCAGTAAAAGTATGTGAGGTTTGCTCTGTTGTAATGATAGTAGACCATCCCCCTTTATAGCTTGCTCTATACCGAACTTCATACGCAATGTTAGCCCCTCCGGTGGCTTCTACCTCATTCCATTGAAGCGTAGCAATGCCCGCTCCTCTGTAGGTAACTGTAGGCTTTTTGGGGAATTCACAACCGCAACCCGTGTTCATACCCGGGCTGTAGTCACACAGGAAGCCGGCATGCAGTATGGTTTCGCGGTAGCCATCATTTGCAAATACGGCGCTTGATCTTTCCCATTGCCCTTGTGTAAACATGGCACGGTATTGCTTTTTAGCATAACCCATGAAGTTGACGTACATTTCACCATTGTTTTGATTTTGTGCACAATCATTGGGGTTATGCGGAAAAGTGATGGTACTTTTTTCTCTTAGAGAAGTACGTTGCACTGGGGTGTCATCTACCATATCGTCACCACAGGGTTTATCACCCCATGTATGAATCAGGTTTAGGTAATGCCCCAGCTCGTGCACACCCGAATTCATATTTGCATCTTGAAAGGTTTGGTAATCAATGGCAATACCATCTAAAGGTGCTCCGCCAGGCAAGGCACTGTATCCATTTAATCGCACTACCTCACCTTCAATAAGCCTACCTATGGGGCCTACCCATATGTTGAGGTATTCGGCAGGGTTTACTGGGTCACGTCCTCCTTCAGATGATTTTTTGATATTATCAGTGCCAGCCAAAAATCGCTCAAAAGCAACTTCGTCACCTACTTTTGGGCGGGTAACAGGGCTTTCTACCCATTTGCCATTTTGATCATAAAAGCCAGTCAAACAAAGTTTTACAGGGTATTTTGCTGCCAAACGTTCAAATACGTTCGGAACGTTTTGATAGTTTTCATTTTCTTGTTGCAGCTGAGCATTGATTGAATCAATGCGTTGTTGCACTTCTGCATTTGTAAAATTAAAGTTATCAGATAAAGTGGGAACAAGATGCACTACGGTGGGTATCCTGATGAATCCTTCATCATTTTCTACAGCAGTTCTTTTGTGTTTATTTCTTGCAATCGCTTTTCTGGTTTGCAATTCATTTCGTGCCTGGTTCTTTCTATACGTTGGGTTGGTATTTATCAGGTGTTCATGGTACACACTAAAGCCGCACTGTTGAGAATGCAGGGGATTAACCTGCCCAATGGCTTTAACCGGGGCCAGCAACGCCAAAATAAAGCAGGCCAGCAAGCCTGTAAGTAGCAAGCAACGGTATCTGCTTAAGCGTAACATTGCAATTGACAGTTTTGGGCTGCCGCATGCTGTTTGCGCATTAAAGGTATATAGTTGAGTATGCATTGTTTTGGCTTTTATTGCTGTTCAATAATTCGTAATAACACCCTGTTGTCAGTAGCCTCATAAGGGCTGTGAGTCATGATGAGGTGCAAAATGCCCTGGTTTTGGTCAAGGGTGCTGAGGGTTTGTAGGTTTTCATTAAACTGGTAACCCAGGCGTTTGGCGCGTGTATCGCGGTACATGTCTCTGTCAATGGTAAAGCAGTTGGCGGCGGTAGGGGCCAAAAAGCTGGTGGTGTAGCAGGCCGTGCCCGCCGCATTGTTGCCCACCCGGCGGCTTTGGGGCAGCCCCTGCTGGTCAGTGCAGTACACCAGGGCCTCGGGCGCGGTGCGGCTGTACAGGTAGTAGTAGCTGGCCTCGCGCCCCCTGATGTTGTTCAGGCTGGTGAGCGACTGGCCGCTTAGCTGCACCCCTGTGGTGTAGGCAATGAGGCTGTCTTGCATGGGGTAGCTGCCACTGTTGCCCGTACCGGGGTATAATACCTCTTGCTGGCTGTTGGCCCTGAAGGTCATCACCACCACATTGCGGTAGGCATTTAACTGCTCAAGGGCATTGTACATGCGCTGCTGGTAGGCTGTGGGCACTACCGGGTTGGCCAGTACTATTCTGAAGTTAATGGGTTCCTCTTCCTCTGCATCATCATCATCGGCTTCGGCATCAAGCAACTGGCCATAGTCAGTGGCAATCATAGCGGCCAGGGGCTCAAGGTATAGTGCGCTGAAATTTTGCAGCAGCAGGGTTACCTCGCCGGTGCGGTAGTCAGCCAGCAGTTCATTCAGGTGGCTGGTCAGGGCGGTGGCCAGCGGCTGCGTGGTGCTGGCAGCGTCAGTGACCAGGCTATTGTCTTCTAACCTGAAGGCCGCCCCCTGGGCGTTGCCCAGCAGCATTTTGTTGGGTATCTCGTCAAAATCATCATCCATGAGCTGGGTGGCCTGAAATATCAGGGTATTGGTTACCTCTGGGGCCGTGCCGGGGGTGGTCCAGTTTTGGTACAGCATGGTGCGGCTGGTGCCGGTATACAGGGCCAGTTCTTCGCGCAGGCTGTCTTTCACCACCTCTTGTTGCCAGCCGGGCACCACCACCAGGGTGTGGTTGCGTTCACCGTTTATCAGGCTGGCTTCAAACTCACGGTCTTTCAGCCATTTGGTTTGTCTGCCCTGGGCATCAACAAGGTGCAGGCCATAATCAACCAGGGTTACATCCTGTATTTGCTGCACCCAGGCGTTCAGGCAGCGGTTTACTACTTTGTACTTCCAGGCGCCGTAGTTAAACTGCACGCTGTCATAATAGGCATCGTTGCTGCCATAGGCCTGGGGGTAATAGCTGTCAACCACAAACTCGTCCATAGCCTCAATGGGTGTCCAGTCCAGCTCATCAACCGTGCGGTCTTTCCTGTCTTTGGCTACGTACAGGGTGGTATGTTCAGGGTCATAGGTGTTAGTAATTTCTACCTTTTGGGCGCGGTAGTTGTTTATGTACAGGCGTGCTGCGCTGGGCGCAGGGTAGGCAATGAGGTTGGCCACGGTTTGCGGCGCATCAGGGGTTGTTTGCGGGGTGCATACAAAGCCCTGCCAGCGGTCATCTTCAAACAAAGTGCGGTCTGTGGGCCTGGTAAAAAACAGCACATCATCAGCACTGCTAATGGTGGCGTTGCCAAAGTCTTTGCCAAAGTAGCGGTACTGCTCAAGGCCGGCATAGCCCCGGTAGCGGTACAGCATATCAGCACAGGTAGCGGTGTTAAAGCCCTTGTAGCGGGTTTCGTTAAACTCAGCGCC
>CAZXTW010000068.1:0-7034 GCA_964643525.1 uncultured Roseivirgaceae bacterium | reverse complement strand
AGGGGGTATACGCCCAGCAGCTCCCGGGCCGAGGTGGTGTGGTTCAGCATGGGTTCTGCCTCTGTGAGGTTGTACAGTATATGGGCATAGGCCGAGCCATGCACCCGGCCAAAGTGTTCAATGAGGTTCCACGAGTTTTGCGGCCAGGTGGGGTGCAGCCGTACCTCGCTCACGCTGTTGCTTATTTGCTGTGAGGTGCTTAAAAAGGGCCACAGGTCGCGCACAATCCAAATGGTGCCGTCAACAATTAAAGTGGCTATGGCATAAGCCTGCATAAACTTACCAGCCCACTTGGTGGCATCAAAGCCCTTATAGGCCTTGGCCTGCAAGTACCGGCTCAGGGTAAAGCCAGGCATTTTTAGCCGGTAGCCAAACTCAAAGAACCTGGCCTTGATGCGCATCTTAGAAATTTTTTGAAGCACCCACTCAGTGGCTTTAAACACGGCCTGCTCTTGCAGCTTCCCAAACAGAAACTGTGTTCCGGCGGTGTAGGCAATGGTTTGGGCACAGTCAGTAAATTGGCCGGCATCTTCAGAAACGAACTTACAGCCTAACTGAAAAAAGTTGCCATAGTCTTTCAGGTTAGAGGTTTTAAAGTGGGCAATGGGCACGTTGTAGTTCTGGTCAAGCTGCTGGGTAAAGTTGAGCATGTCACTGTTCAGCTCAATGCTCCAGTAGGCATCAGCCCAGTACAGGCGTTTGTCAACACAGGCCGAGCGCAGGCGCGGGTTGGTATCCAGTAGGGTAAGCATGGTGCGTGTGGCTACCTGCGCCCCCATAGAGTGGCCCATCATGCGCAGGTCGGTCAGGTTGCTAAAGCCCATCTCTTCCTGTAGCAGCCCTTCAATGTCTTGCCTGAAAAAGTAACTGGGCCTAAAGCCTGTCAGGGCCACCTCGTCATAATAATAGCTTACGCCGGTAATGGAGGCCAGGCCTTTGAGGCCGGGTATCTGGTGCTTCCACGACAGGTAGTAGTTGCCTGTGCCATCCTCATCACCCTCCTGCACCCTGAAGGCCGTATTTTCTACATTCTGGGGGTTAATGTTGTCAGCAATTTGCACCCAGTTACATTCAATTATGGTAAAGCCCTCGTCAAGCCACTTTTTAATGAGGGGGTCTTTGCCGCTGGTGCGTGCGTCATTCATGTCTTCATCGCGCTGGCCAATGGTGGCATAGCGGTTTTCAACAGCACCGTTTTGCCAGCCATGAAACAACACCAGCACTTTGCCCGATTCGTGGTTAATGCCGGGCTGTGTTTTGCCGTCATCAGGCACATACAGGTGGCGTTTGCCATCGGGCGTGTAGGTGTATATGCCCCAGTTGGCCACGTTGCCCCATACGGTATCGGCCTGGCCGTTGTACTCGGCCCTGAACATCACCAGGCCATAGTCAACATCAGCATCAAAGGTAAAAGTGGCCGGGTCAATGGGGGCAAAATTGTCCATAGCTACGTTTTTGTAGCTCCACTGCACCTGGGCTTCCTGCCCGGCCGGCAGGTTGGTTTTAAAAAAGGGCCGCTCTTTGGCATGGTAGGCAAACTGCCGCACGGGCGAGGTGATGAATTTACTGGCAGTGGCCTGCGCCACAAAAGCTACCGTATTTTTTAGCATCAGGGCGTGGGTGCTGGTGCCGTTCAGGCCCAGCAGCAAGTCATTGGCCGTGCCCCACAACAGGCCGTTCAGGGCCACCAGGTTTTGCCCGTCTTTGGCATGAAATAGGCCATAGGTGGCCTGGGGGTTTTCTTTAATGGTGTAGGGTGCGCCATTGTAAGGTGGGTTTACCGCACTAAGTATATTGGCCACGCCCTGCGTTTGGCTGTTGTTAACCGTTTGGGGGGCAGCCGTTACATTTAACGCTTCATAAGCTCCGGTAGCATTAATGCGCAAGGCTGAGGCCGTGTACATTTTAAACAGCTCAGCCTCAGCCACCGGGGGCTGCACCCCCAGGTAATCATAAAAGGCCTGGGCCTGGGTGGTTAGCTCATTATGGGCCTCAGCCTCAGTATTGAGGGCATTTTCTGTTTGGTGGCGCTTCAGGTAGGTGTACCAGGGGCTTATTTTGTAGCTGTTCAGGTTGTTGAACGACCAGTGGCCTGCCTGTATGTTGTTAAAACGGTCAGGGTAAAAATCAGTCACCAGGTCAACCACATAGTTGTTGCTGGTTTTGCGGATGATCTCATCGGGCAAAAACAGCTCAAAGTCATTGTCCAGGCCCCACTCAGCATAGCCATTGTAATGCTGGCCCATGGTGGCAATGGTGGTATTGGTGGCTGCAAAGGCCGACCAATCGCTGGCATGCCTTTTAAACATGCGGTAGCCAAACTCGTCCATGCCCTCAAAGTTGATCCATACGGCCCCGTACTGCTCCAGCCAGGTAAAAAAGTGGGGCTCGTCCATCAGGTTCATATCTGCCATTACATGGTAGGTAATTTCATTGCCGGGGTTGGCCTGGTTGTACAACTCAATTTCACGCACAATCAAATCAGCAAATACCTCGGGGCGGTCGCTCATGGGCACGTTGTTGTCAGTAAAAAAGGGCAGCACGGTTTCACTACCGCCCTGGCCTTCTTCTACCAAAAAGCCACTGTAAGCCCTAAACTGTTGTACAATCAGCAGGTCAACGCCCTGGCTGTACCTGAAAAACCGCGGTGCTTCAATGGCCTCTTCAGTAGGGATGTCAGTCAGGTTGCTGGTTGCTTTGGCGGGCAGGTTGCCGTAGCGGGCAATGTTGGTGGTGGTGGGCCGTGGCAGGGCCGCGTTAATTACGGTTACTTCAAGGGTGCGGGTGTTGGCGGCCCCCTGGCAAATAAAATCAACGGTTACGTCGTATTTTTGGGCGGCCTCAAAAAAGTAATCACTATTGAACAGGGTATTTACTGCGCTGCCTTCATACACCTGGTCGGCCACTGTACCATCTTCAGTATTGTGTATGGTAATCTTAGTTACCTCGTCCAGCGCCCTGAGCTTTTCAGCAAACGGAAAGGGCTTAATTTTTAACCACGAGAGGGTATTGTCAGCAAAGCAAAACTGGCAGGTGGGTATTTTTACGCGCCAGGCTATTCGGTTGCCGTTATTATCGTACCCCCACCCTGCCGCATAGTTGAGGTTGTTAATGGCCAGGCCGGCGCGCAGCGTCCAGTTTACGTTGGGGTGGGCCAGGGCAAACGATTCGTTCAAATCTTGAAAGGTGCCTTCAGTGCAGCCGCAGTTTTGGTATACGTAGGCCCTGTTTTGTGTGGTGCCGCTTTGGGTGGTGAGGTAAGCGCCTACCACCATACCGTTTTCGTTCAGGTCGGGCGTGCTGACCAGTACATTGGGCTTAATTACGTCAAAAGTATCTTCTTCAGTACCGGTTTGGCAGCCGGCGGCAATGTAAAAGTTCTGGTCATAGGGGTTGCCTGGTGGCTGGTGCACGCCCACAATTTCATCATAGGCATTAATGCCGGTGGCATAGCCGGGGTCTCCATTAAGCAGGTAGCCGGTTTCCCAGCGCTGCAATGAAGGGTTAAACTGGTGCAGCACGGGGTAAATATTGGTCAGGTCGCCTGGTTGGCGGGCGGCCGATGCGCCTACCGCAGCGCCAGCCGCATTCACATCGTATACCTCAGAGTGGCCGTTAATGCGCTCGGCCAGCGGAAAGGCCACCGGGTGGGTGGTGTTTTGGTCAGTGTTTTTTAAAAAGCCCCTGGTGTAGTTATCGGGCACGGGGTAGCCTGAAATGGTAACGCCAAAGAAGGGGTTGTAAAACAGGGCATCAAAGCCACCATATATATTGTCATAATCGGGCCTGCCCGCCCCTGGGTACATTTGGCTGTTGGTGCCAATATAATCACCGGCGGCACCGGTGGCTACCGTAAAATCAGCGTACCGCCCTGCCAGGCGCTCAGCCCCGTATTCGCCTGTAGCGGCATTATAGTCTTTGTAAAAGCCCACATTGCCGTTTTGGCCGTAGGTACGGTTGTATACTATGCGGGTGCCGGTAAGGTCAACAGGTATGGCATTGGTATAATCGCCAGCCGTAATCAGCGCATCGGGCCGTTGGTTGGGCAGCATGGTTATAACAAACAGGCGCTTAAGGCCATTGCCCAGTGGGTAGGCACCAAAAAGCCAGCCCTGGTCATTAAGCCCGCCAATATCAATCACTTCTATTTGTTGTATGCTGGTAATGTCAGGGTCTTGCGCTACAATAAATGCTGAAATATTAAAGGTATCGGCCTGGGTGGTGTTCAGTGGTTTGGCCAGTGTGTTGTAGGCGCTTGCGGGCAGGCACATGCCCAGGCTGGTCAGGGCTATGGCCAGTGCAATGCACCAATAATGCCATAGGTCTCGGCTTTTGATGTTGGCAGTGGTGGCTGCCGGCTGTTGGTTGTTTTGCATGGGTACTGGTAGCTTGTTGTTGGCAAATAGTATGTTGTGTGGCATGGTTGCTGGTGTGGTTATTGCCGGGCGGTGTGGCAAGCCACCGCCGCCCGGCTTTGGGTATTGTATTAAGCAGTACATTAATCGGTTACTTGTATGCGCTCGTAATACAACTGGTTGTTGTTGAGCACCCGCACAATGTACAGGCCCCTTACTTTCTGGTTTAAGTACACCTGGTAATTGCCGTCGTTAATTTTGGTTACGGTAGCCGGTATGTCTCTGCCGTTCAGGTCAAATACCTGTATGTGGCTGTCGTGCACCACAGGTACCCTGTACAGGCCAGTACGGTGTGGCTGGGTAATGCTAAGGGTAAAGGTTTGTGCCGATACCGGGTTGGGGCTCACCCTTAACTGAATGCCTCCCTGGGTGGTGGTGCCTATAGGCGGTGGTGGCTGCACATGGTCTACAGGCTTTAACACCAGCGTAGGCATGGTACACGCAAAGGGGCAGGTAGCGCCGCTGCTGGCCTTGGTGCTGTGCAGGTTGCCGTAAACAAACACACGCAGGGTGTTGCTGCCGGTAGTGGGCGTTTCAAAGTAGGTGTCAGTGCCTGCAAGGGCCACCTGGTTGCCCTGCACGGCGGTGCCGTATACATCCCAGGTAACGGGCAGGCTGTACGGGTGCGGGTTGTGCAGGCGCCAACGGCGGGTGCGGGCAGGGTCATCACTGCACAGGCTGGTTAACTGCAGCTGGCTGTAGTCATACTGCGTATCCTCATCATCACCACAGCAGATGACATTGCTGCCAATGCCGGTGCCGGTATCTGCTATACACTGGGCAGTATCTGCCGGGGTGGTGGCATGCAGGCGGGCAAACACCCACGTTTGTAGCTCAGCCTCTGGCCCTGCCGGTAGTTCAACCACCTGCTCACCTTGGGCGGGCAGCCCCGTTACGCCATACAATGTGCTGTTGGCAAGGTTCCAGCTTACTGATACGGGTACCTTATAACCGTTTTTAATTAACCAGCGTTTGGTGCTTCTGTTGGGGCTGCACTGGGCGGTTACGGTTACATCTTGCGCCAAACAGCTGGGGCGGCAGTCAATCAGTTCAACATAAACCGAATCAGTAAAGCTGCACCCTGATGGCGCGGTAACCGTTAAGGTATACCAGCCAGCTGTACCGGTGGTAATGGTGCGGGTAGTGGCCAAGACCTGTCCCGAATCGGTCGGGATATTCCAAAGGTAAGTATAGGCTGGTTCAGCTACCACATTGGTGCTAGCCCCGTTAAGGCCAAAATCATTGGCCGGGCTCAGGGTAACGGTTTGGCCCATACAGGTGGCGGCCACCGGTTGTAGTTGGAACCAGGCCGTTGAGTCAACCCCCACCACAATGGTATCGTGGTGCGCCTGCCCCTGCTGGTTAATGGCCGTGGCTATATAAGTGCCGGGTTGGCTGATTTGCACCGTGCGGGTGCTATCGCCAGCCTGCCCCAATCCATCTGGGGTGCTCCAGGCATAGCGGTGGGCCTGTACAGGTATGGTCAGGGCCAGTGGTGTGCCTGCGCAAAGGGTGGTATCAGCCCCAAGGGTAAAGACGGGCACCGCTTCTATACAGCTGGTGGGGCAGTTGCCGGCCGTGCTGGCCACCTCAGGGTAGTTGCTGTTTACCCGTTGAAACAGCAAGGTATTGGGGTTGTTGGGTACCACAGGCGTTTCTATGATTACCGATGAGCGGTGCGGCACTGGTGCCTTGAGTACGGCCTGGTCTGAATCTTTAATTTTATACCATACGTAGCCCTCGCGTTGGTTGCCGTGGTTAATCACCTGCCAGCGCCTTACGCGGCTGGTGTCATAGGCGCATACGCTCAAAAACTCAAGGTCATCACCACCGTAACCGCAGTCACCGCTGTTAGAGGTGCTCCACCCGGTAAACCGCTGGTCAATAAACAGCCACAGGTGGCTGGCCCCGTAAATGGTGGTCAGGAAGTCAACCGTAGTATCAGCCGGTACGGTCATTTCCTGGTACAGCTGCTCAAAGGTCAGGTCGTGGTAGTCCATTTCATACCAGAAGGTAACCGGCTTGTTGTACGGGTTGGTTACCGTCCAGCCATGGTACTCAGGCTCCTGGTCAGTGCACCTGAAGTTCCACTGTAAATTATCCAGGTTGCCCTGCGTAGTGGTACACTGCGTATTGCTGGCTGCATAGGTATGCACAGTGCCATCGGGCCTTCTAATTTCAAGCTGGTTTTGCACGTAAGTTCTGATGTAGCGGTACTCGCCGGCACCCAGCTGCATGTCAAACCAGGTTTCAAAGAAAAACTGCTTAAAGGCCACGCCACCGCTGTAATTGCTGTTGTTGGTAATTTTCCAGTAGCGGTAGCGGGCGGTATCGTGGCTGCAAATTGCTTCAACCAGCAGTTGGTTAAAGTCCACATCAGCGCACAGGCCCTGGTTGTGAGGCGTTACCTGGTGCAGGTTGCCAAACACCCACGTATACAGTTGGTTCAGGCTGTCGGTCTGCTGGGTTTGTACCTGCTGCGTTTCGCCGGGGGCCAGGCTCAGCACCCCATACTGGTGGTAGCCGGCGGTGTTCCAGCTCACGGTAATGGCCGTGTCGTACCCGTTGGTTACCTGCCAGCGGTAGTGCTGGCCGTCGTTACGGCACAGGGCGGTTACT
>CAZXTW010000067.1:9956-14397 GCA_964643525.1 uncultured Roseivirgaceae bacterium | reverse complement strand
TAGTCACTGAAAGGGCCGAGCCAGCACCGCCAGCCAGACCGTCGCCAGCAGCAGCAGCAGCAATCCGTACTGCGTCAGTATCTATTTCAAGGCCAGCACCGGTGGTTACAGACAGTGCCGAGCCAGAGCCGCCAGCCAAACCATCACCAGCAGCAGCGGCTGCTATGCGTACCGCGTCAGTATCTATTTCTAAGCCTGAGCCAGTGGTTACTGATAAGGCAGTGCCATTGCCACCACCAAGGCCATCGCCAGCTACAGTAGTGGTCAGGTTGTCTTCATCAATTACATTATTGCTTACCGTCAGCACGCCCGTGCTGTTAATGGTAGCATCACCACTCATGGTGCGTGTATCGTAGCTGTCTACCCCATCGGCAATTAAGATATTGCCTGCGGCATCGGTAGTGGGGTCTAATTCAAAGCCAGCCAGGTCGCCAGGGTCCAATTCGCTCAGGTCTACCACCAGTGAGTCGGCAACCAGGTCAAGGCCATCGCCAGCGTTCACAGCTAAAGCCGAACCAGCGCCACCACTTAAACCATCACCAGCAGCACTGGCCGCGATGCGCACTGCATCACTGTTAATTTCCAGGCCTGCGCCAGTAGTCACTGAAAGGGCCGAGCCAGCACCGCCGGCCAGACCATCGCCAGCAGCAGCAGCGGCTATACGTACCGCGTCAGTATCTATTTCAAGGCCAGCACCTGTGGTTACAGACAGTGCCGAGCCAGAGCCACCCGCCAGACCATCACCCGCAGCAGCGGCAGCTATGCGTACAGCATCAGTATCTATTTCTAAACCAGAGCCGGTGGTTACAGACAGTGCCGAGCCAGAGCCACCCGCCAGACCATCACCAGCAGCGGCGGCGGCTATGCGTACCGCGTCAGTATCTATTTCTAAACCTGAACCAGTGGTTACTGATAAGGCAGTGCCATTGCCACCACCAAGGCCATCGCCAGCTACAGTAGTGGTCAGGTTGTCTTCATCAATTACATTATTGCTTACCGTCAGCACGCCCGTGGCGTTAATGGTGGCATCACCACTCATGGTGCGCGTATCGTAACTGTCTACCCCGTCGGCAATTAAAATATTACCTGCTGGGTCGGTAGTGGGGTCTAATTCAAAACCAGCCAGGTCGCCAGGGTCAAGTTCGCTCAGGTCTACCACCAGTGAGTCAGCCACAATATCAAGTCCGTTACCAGCATTAGCAGCCAGGGCCGAACCGGCACCGCCGCTTAAACCATCGCCCGCAGCACTGGCTGCTATGCGTACCGCATCACTATTAATTTCAAGGCCAGCGCCAGTAGTAACTGAAAGAGCCGAGCCAGCACCGCCAGCCAGACCGTCGCCAGCAGCGGCAGCGGCTATCCGCACGGCGTCAGAGTCTATTTCCAGGCCAGCGCCAGTGGTTACTGCCAGGGCAGTGCCGTTACCACCAGCCAGGCCATCACCTGCCACAGTGGTGGTCAGGTTGTCTTCATCAATTACATTGTCAGCAATGGTTATAGCACCGGTATTTGCCATGGTGGCATCGCCACTAAGGGCAACATTTTCAAACTGGGTGTTGGTGGCATTATATAATAAAAGGTCGGCATCAACCGGGCTTGTTACATCAGCATCGCCCAGGTCAGACAGGAACAGGCTGCCCACCTCATTATCTACATAGGTAGTAATTGCCGTAGCAGTAGCCAGCGCAGTATCTCCCGATACAGTTGTTACATCAGTCGTGATGGTATTCACAGCCTGGCCACCGCTAAAGTTCAGATCGTCATTAAAAGTTACCGTACCATCTACTGCTAAGGTGCCAGTCGCGTCAATATTTGTAAATGACCCTTCGGCAGCCGTGGTACCACCAATTACAGTACCGTCAATCGTGCCTCCATTAACATCAGCCAAAGGTATGGTTACCCGGCCGGTACCGGTGGTGGTTAAGGTAATATCCTGATTACTGGCTGCATCAATAGTTACTGAGCCACCGTTAATATCAACCGCGCCTGTGGTCGTTACATCTACTTCGCTGCCATTACCAGCCAGGTTTAAACCATCAGCACCACTCAGGGTAATGGCCCCAGCACTGGTATTGAATTCTGAAGCTGCCCCGGCATTAATGGCTATTGCACCGGTAGCATCAGCAGTAATATCGGCCCCGTCAATATTTAAAGTTTCAGCTGCGTTAATAATCAGGTTGCCTGTACTTAGGGTTTGCAGGGTCAGGTCATCTTCTTCTACTTCAAATACTGAGGCTGTTCTGGCCCCCAGTAAAATGGCATCGTCGCCACTAACAACCAGGTCACGGCCACCACTGGTGGTAATGGTGTTGCCACCCAGGTAGGCGTTCTGCAGGCTAATGTCACCATCAAGCACCACTGTACCACTTTGGTTGGGGAATATAATGGTGCGGTCCTGCGTAGGGTCAGTAATCTCAAAGGTGGTTTCAAAGGCGTTCAGGGTAGCCCCTTCAAACACCAGCGCATCCTGGCCTGCAATAGTACCGTTAATGGTAATTACATCAGCACGTGCATCACCCAGGTTTACATCACCATTCAGGTTGGTAGTGCTGTTGGCTGTAATAATATCATTAAAGGTGGCATCAGCACCAAAGGTAGAGGTACCTGCAATGGTAATAAGGTCTGCCGCATCATCGCCCAGGTTGGCATCGCCGTCAGCTTCAAAAAAGCCAATGATCAGGGCCTCTCCACCCACATTCAGGTTTTCCTGTATGCCTACCCCGCCAGTAACCTGTAGGGCACCAGTCAGGGCCGAGGTTGAAGTGGTGGCATTGGTAATGGCTACTACGCCCTGGTTGCTTACTGTAAAGTCGCCAGCCTGGCCAGTCACCTCAAAACTGCCGCCATTGGCGTTATTCACAATTACATCGCCACCACCGGTATTGTCAAAAGTAAGGTCGTTGCCATCATTGGTAATGGTGGTGGCCTGTATCAGGGTGCCACCCAACCTGAAGTTGTTGTCAGGGCTTTCAGTAATACCGTTATCGGCCGTAAGGCTGGCCACGGTATTGTCAACATAAGTTTTATTGGCTGCATCGGTGCCATCAACCGGGGTGCCTACATTAATGGCTTTAAAAGTACCAAAGTCAACATCAGCAGCTGCAGCGCCAAAGCCGCTCAACTCTACATTGGTTTTATCCAGCTCAGTATTGCCTACTACGTTAGGCTGTATTTCTGTCTGGCCGGTACTAATCAGGGTAATATCGCCCATCACCTCGCGAGACAACAGGCTGGTACCATCACCTATTAATATACGGTTGGGGCTGCTTACAAAGGTAGCCTGCGCACGGCCGTCAGCCCCGCCAATAAATATGCTGCCTTCAGGCAGGGCATTGTTCTGAAAGGTGCTGCGGTCTTCAAAGGTAAAGTTGCCATTTTCTACCTTCAGCACCAGGTTGTTGTTGGGCAGGTTGTCATTAATTTCAACCCAACGCACCAGGCCCGAGCGGTTGGTTACCAGCATTGAGGTCGATTCAGTGGCTGGCTCTACCTTATCAACTGTAATGGACTGGTCGGCCACTTTAGCAGTAGTAACCGCATCGTCAGCCAGTTTGGCCTCTGTCACCCCCAGGTCTTTAATGCGTATCACATCTGCCAGGCTGTCAACCACCAGCGTGGTGTCATCAGCATTAACGGCCAGGCGGTCGCCTTCGGGTATCAGGGCAGTGCCGGCAAAGCCTGCTATAATATTGGGGTTTAAATCATCAGCACTAATGGTGCCATCGGCAATTTTCACACTGTCAATGGCGTCGTCGGCCACGTCATCATTGACAATGGTGCCATCGGCAATAATCGTTGAGGTAACAGCCCCGGCAGTCAGGTCCTGTTCTAATATGGTATTGTTAGCAATTTTGCCTGTGGTTACAGCGCCTGGGCTAATGGTCAGCACACCATCATTGGTAAGGGTAGCGTCGCCACTCATAGTTACCGGCGCAACCTCAGAACTATCGTCGCCAATAAAAATTTGGCCGGGTGGCAAAAACGAACTGGTAAACAGGGTATCGGGCACATATTGTGGCCGCCCCTGATCGTCTGTAACCAATACCTGGTTCGGTAAGGCACGTACCAGTTTATCAAGCGTAATGGTGCTGTCAGAAAGGTCAGTGCCCCTCACGCCGCCATCAGCAATGTCATCACTGGTAACTGCTCCATTATTAATGTCTACACTTTGAATGGTGCCGTCAAAGATATTTGCTGAGGTGATGGCGCCGGTGGCTACATCTACTGCCTGTATGGTTGAGTCTGCAATATCATCAGTACTGATAATGCCATCGGCAATTTCATCAGTGCCTACGGCGCCAGTAGCAATTTTGCTGCTGTCAATGGCACTGTTGGCAATATCTATGGTCTGGATTGACAGGTCATCAATCTCACTGGTACCCACCGCATCGGCGGCTATCTCATCAGCGCCCACAGCATCAGTAGCAATTTCGCTGCTGCG
>CAZXTW010000067.1:0-9856 GCA_964643525.1 uncultured Roseivirgaceae bacterium | reverse complement strand
CATCGGCGGCTATCTCATCAGCGCCCACAGCATCAGTAGCAATTTCGCTGCTGCGTACAGCACCAGCAGCAATTCTTGTGCTGTCAATAGCATCAACAGCAATGTCAATAGTCTGGATAGATTGGTCGTCAAGCTCACTAGTACCCACTGCATTGGCGGCAATCTCATCAGCGCCCACAGCATCAGTAGCAATTTCGCTGCTGCGCACCGCACCGGCAGCAATTTTAGTACTATCAATGGCGTCGCCAGCAATGTCTATGGTCTGGATTGATAGGTCGTCAATTTCGTCAGTGCCTACTGCATCGGTAATGATCTGCCTGCTGGTTACCGCATCGGTGGCAATCTTCGGCTCGGTAATGGCATCATCAGCTATATTATCAGTACCAATGGTCAGGTCATCAATATCAGCCCCAGTAATGGCACCATCGGCAATTTCATCAGTGCCTACTGCATCAGAAGCAATTTCGCCGCTGCGTACGGCGTCGGTAGCTATCTTGGTACTGTCAATAGCATTGTTGGCAATATTACTGTTGGCTACCTGCCCGGCCCCAATATCTTCACTAAGCACCGTACCGTTGTCTATTTTATCAGTAGTAACGGCATTGGCAGCCAGCTCATCATTTTCTACTGCACCTGTGGCTATCTCATCGGCCTGTACTGCATTGGTGGCTATCTCGTCATTGCCAACTGCATCAGTGCCAATGTCAGAAGCGGTAATGGTGTTGGTGGCAATGTTTTCAGTGCGCACCACATCTATGGCTAAATCTTCATGGGCAATGCCACCGTTTACAATCTTCACGCTATCTACTGCATCAGTGGCAAGCTTATCATAGGTTACAGTGCCGTCTTGCAGTGCGGCGCCAGATATATTTACCGGTACCTCGGTAATGGCAGTAATGCGGCCGTTTTCATCCAGCGTAATCTGCATTAAAGTGGCGGCATCGCCATAATTGCCCGGGGTTACTGACAAATCTTCCAGCTGGTCACCGGTAACGGCCCCTGTGGCTATTTTTGTTTCAGTAACTGCCCCGTCTTGAATATTATCTTCTGCAATGGCATTGGGTTGCACCTGGCTGTTAGAAATAGCCAGGTCTTGTATTTCTCGGTTGGTAATGGCATCCTCTCTGATGGTTGGGTTGGGGTAGGTGCCCTCTAATGAACCGCCTGCTGCGGCATTGTTAAATATGCCCAGGCCCTCTACCCAATCGTCGTTGGTCCAGTAATAAAATATTTTGGTCTCGCTGTCAAAAACCAGCATACCGTCATCGCCCGGGCTGGCCAGCACCCCACCCAACGACAGGCGCTGGGCCGTAGTCAGGGCAGGTATTAACAGGCCCTGGTTACCATTTGGCGATACCAGATGCAATACGGCGTTGTTGTTGGGCGTTGTAGTACCAACACCCACAGAGTTCTGGGCGCTGGCAGTGGTAAACCCAGCCACCAAAAGCACCAACAGCATTGCTGTAGTGAAAAGTAGCCTTGTGCCCTGTGTTAGTAGACTTGTCCTTAAAGGTTTCATAGACAGTATATGGCTAGTCATATTGAGCGTGTTCTTTTCTTGTTTTTTGTAGTTGTGGCAGTTCAGCATGTTGTTTTACAGTAAAGGCATAGTAACGCCCTTGCTATACTACAAAGAGATAACCAGTAAACAAGCATAGCGGGCTTGCAGATCAACCAATGGGAAGCCGGTAATTAGCGTTGAACCGAACGGAAATACTACTTAATAATACCCTGAAAACAGAAATTCCTTTTGCTGGCGGTTTGAGCTTAATTTATGAATTAACTCAAAACAATCATATTTTTTGAGCGGGAAATCAAAGCTATACCGCCTATTCTTACAGCATTCATTAATCAAAAAATCGTGACAAAAGTAGTTAGAACGAATGACCCCGCCTAATTACCCCAGTATAATCCAACTATTGTTTAAAAATTAATTTAAATGTTCATATCTGGTTTAAGTGCAACTATTCGATGAAACCGGGCCTTATGCTGACCAATACTAAGGATTAACCGATAAACATGATGGGGTTGAAAAAAGTGTAGAGAAACGGTATAGCTGGCAGGTAAAAAATAAAATGGAGTAAACTTTTTTATTCACCCTGTTACTAAGCAACAAAGTCTAAGCCTTTAAACCTGTGAGGGCGGATTTTTCCAGGGGTAGTCTACAGCACTTTCGGCCTTTACTTCAGACATTTCTACGGGGTTTTCAAGGCTGCTCCATCCCAGCTCAAAGAGGTAGGCTTTGTTCTTCATAAACAGCAGGCATACACCACAAAAAATAGATACGTCAGCAATGTTAAACACCGGCCATAATGATATGTACTCGCCACCCCAGATAGGTATGCCATCGGGCACCAGGCCATCCCACAAATCAATGTAAAACATATCAACCACCTGGCCATGAAACAAAGTCATGGGGGCACTGGCAGGGGCATTGCCCAGCCAAACCCCATAAAATACACAGTCAATTACATTGCCTACCGCCCCGCCTAAAATAAGTACAATACTCCATACCAGCATTTGTGGCGCGCGCCGTTTTAACATGCGCCACAAAAACCAGCAAATGGCCACTATGGCCAACATACGGAATATGGTTAGGAATAGCTTGTACCACTCATGCCCCAGCTGCATGCCAAAAGCCATGCCCGGGTTTAAAACAAAATGCAAATGAAACCAGTCACCAACAAGTGCCACCTGGCCATCAGGGCCAAGCTCCATATTAAAATACACCAGCAGCTTAATGAGCTGGTCAATACATACAATGGCTAATACACCTATATAATACCTGGTTCCATTCAAAAGCGCATCAATTTGCTCAGGTTTCTATCTTGACCTGCACGCTGTGTTCGTCAAGGTCCATCTGCACACCGCCGGTCAGGGCCGGCGTAATTTCCAGGGCCGTAGCCTGGGTTTCACCACATACATACGCCTTATTGGCCTGTAGGGCAGCATTTACCAGCGCATCAGTATCGGCAACGCTAATCTTGATCTTGTCTTGCACATCAAGGCCCATGTCCTTTCTCAGGTTTTGTATGCGGTTTACCAAATCGCGGGCAATACCTTCCTGCCGCAGCTCTTCGGTAATATTTATATCAAGGGCTACTGTTAAGCCACCTTCGTTGGCTACTGACCAGCCTGGTATATCTTCAGAAGTGATCTCAACATCTTCCAGACCCAGGGTTACGGTTTGGCCGTCTAGCTGTAGTTCAAACGATTTTTGGGTCTCGAATGTTTTAATTTGCTCCTGATCAAATTGTTGTATGGCCGCAGTGATGAGCTTCATCTGTTTGCCATACTGCTGGCCCAGGCGCCTGAAGTTGGGCTTAATCTTTTTCACCACCACTGCACTGGCGTCATCAACATACTCAATGCCCTTAATATTCACCTCACTCAGTATCAGGTCTTCTACCTTTTCAATGTGCTGGCGTGTGTTGCTGTCAAGCACAGGTATTAACATACGCGACAGGGGCTGGCGCACCTTAATGGTATGCTTTTTACGCAGCGAGTGCGTCAGTGACGATACCGTTTGGGCCAGGCCCATCTGCTGCTCCAGACGGCTGTTCAACAAAGCCTCATTTACAGTAGGGAACTCCGTCATGTGTACCGAGGCTACTGTATCCTGGCCGGTTACCTTGTTCAGGTCAAGGTACAGTCGCTCAGCATAAAACGGTGCAATGGGGGCCATGAGCTTGGCCGTGGTGGCCAGGCATTGGTACAGGGTTTGGTAGGCCGAACGCTTATCGTCATTATAATCGCCCCGCCAAAAGCGCTTACGGTTCAGGCGCACATACCAGTTACTCACATCGTCAACCACAAAGGCCTGTATGGCACGGGCCGCCCGGGTGGGCTCGTAGTTGTTGTACTCTTCAGTAACCTGTTGCACCAGGGTGTTCAGGCGCGACAGTATCCACTGGTCACTTTCACTGCGGCTGTCAATGGGCAGGTCGGGCTCGGCATAGGTAAACCCGTCAAGGTTAGCATACAGCGCAAAAAACGAGTATGTATTTTGCAGCGTGCTGAACAGCTTCCGTTGTACAGCCACAATGCCGTCCATATTAAACTTCAGGTTATCCCAGGGGTTGGCATTGGCTATCAGGTACCAGCGGGTGGCATCAGGGCCGTAGGTGCTTAATGTCTCAAAGGGGTCTACCACATTGCCCTTGCGCTTTGACATCTTTTCACCCTTTTTGTCTAACACCAGGCCATTGGCTATGACGTTTTTAAAGGCCACACTGTCAAACAAAATACCAGCAATGGCATGCAGGGTAAAAAACCAGCCTCGAGTTTGGTCTACGCCCTCGGCAATATAATCTGCCGGAAAGCTCTTGTCAAATATATCCTGGTTGTCAAACGGGTAATGCCATTGGGCGTAAGGCATGGCGCCAGAGTCAAACCACACGTCAATCAGGTCTGGCTCGCGGTGCATCTTCTCTCCCGTACTGCTTACCAGCACAATATTATCTACATGGGGGCGGTGCAGGTCAAATGGATCTGGCAGCTGGGCCTCCATAAAGCCAGCAGCAATGGCTTTATCTACCTCTGCGCGCAACTCGGCTACTGAGCCAATGCACTTCTCTTCGGTACGGTCTTCAGTAACCCATATAGGCAGGGGCGTGCCCCAAAAGCGCGAGCGGCTCAGGTTCCAGTCAACCAGGTTTTCCAGCCAGGTACCAAAGCGACCCTCACCGGTAGCCTTGGGCTTCCAGTTAATGGTTTTGTTCAGCTCAACCAGGCGGTCTTTGTAGGCCGTGGTTTTAATAAACCACGAGTCAAGCGGGTAGTACAATATAGGCTTATCAGTACGCCAGCAGTGTGGGTACGAGTGCTCGTACTTTTCTACCTTAAAGGCCTTGTTCTCTTCCTTAAGCTTAATGGCAATCTTAACATCAGTGCTTTTGTAGGCCGGGTCTTTCTCGTCTTCATCGGTGTAATTCTTCACATACATCCCGGCAAAGTCAGTAATTTCAGGCACAAACTTGCCATGGCGGTCTACAATGGGTACGTCTTTGCCGTTTTCGTCTTTTACCATCACGGCAGGTATGCCGTGCTTTTCCAGGGTGCGGAAGTCATCAGCACCAAAAGTTTTGGCCAGGTGCACAATGCCCGTACCATCTTCGGTAGTTACAAAATCGCCAGCCACAACCGTAAAGGCAGGGTGCGGCAGGGGTATGTAAGGCAGCAACTGCTCATAACGCATGCCTACCAGGTCTTTGCCTTTACAGGCCTCTACTACCTGCCAGGGTATCAGCTTATCGCCCGCTTTGTAATCAGCCAGGGCAATGCCTTCAGCCTTTTTATTAAAGTATTTGCCTACCAGTACTTTAGCCAGAATGACATTTACCGGTAGGTGAGTATAGGGGTTGTAGGTACTTACCTTTACATAATCAATGCCTTCGCCAACGGCCAGTGCTGAGTTGGCCGGCAGCGTCCAGGGCGTGGTGGTCCAGGCCAGAAAGTAGTCGTTTTCAGTATCAACCACCTTAAACTGGGCCACCATTGAGGTGTCTTTTACATTGCGGTAGGTGCCGGGCTGGTTCAGCTCGTGGCTGCTCAGGCCCGTACCCGCTGCTGGCGAAAAGGGCTGTATGGTGTACCCTTTATACAGCAGGCCTTTGTCATAAAACTGCTTTAGCAGGTGCCAGAGCGATTCCATGTACTGGGCATCAAACGTAATGTAAGGGTCGTTCAGGTCAACCCAATACCCCATCTTTTCGGTCAGGTCGTCCCACTCGTCTTTATACTTCATCACCGCCGCCTGGCACTGGCGGTTATATTCTTCAACAGAAATCTTCTTGCCGATGTCGTCTTTGCTAATGCCCAGCTCCTTCTCTACCTTCAGCTCTACAGGTAGGCCGTGCGTGTCCCAGCCGCCTTTACGCTTTACCTGGTAGCCCTGCATGGTTTTAAAGCGGCAAAAAATGTCTTTTACCGTACGGGCCATCACGTGGTGAATGCCCGGCGTACCGTTGGCAGAGGGCGGACCTTCATAAAAGGTAAAGGTGGGCTTGCCTTCGCGGTGCGCGATAGACGCCTCAAAGATGTTATTGCTTTTCCAGTAGTTGAGTACTTCTTCTGCTATGGCAGCGTAGTTGACCTGTTTATACTCGGGATATTTCACTGTGGTCGGCGATTAGATTTTTGTGTGTTGGTATTGCCTCTTTGCAATGCGTAGCCCAATGCTTACAGCACGGCTGGGCACATTTCGGCAAATATAGTCAATGGCCCTGTCAATACTTAGCAATGCGGTACTGAGAAGCAAAAGCTGGCAGGCGTTAGGCCGTTTACTCCTTCGTATCAGAGGGCTCTGTCACTGGGTTAGGGGCTACCTCTATACGGTTTAGGTCAATCTCTTCATCGTCAGCCTCCTGGTAAAAGCCATCAGTGCCCTCAATCAATGGGTGCACTTTAGTATTGCGCTTGCCGGGGTCAAACACCTTTAATAAGGCTGGCAGCAAAATCAGGTTGGTAAACATGGCAATCAACAGGGTGGTAGAGGTCAACACCCCCAGGGCCACGGTGCCACCAAACGATGAGTATGAGAAGATCACAAAGCCAGCAAACAGAATGATGGAGGTGTACATCATGCTGGCACCTGTTTCGCGAATGCTTTTGCTAATGGCCACCGGCACAAAAAATTTATTGGCAAACAGCTCCATGCGGTATTTAGCCAGAAAGTGGATCGAATCATCTACCGAAATGCCAAAGGCAATGCTGAATATCAGCACCGTACTGGGCTTTAGTGGTATGCCTGCAAAGCCCATAATGCCGGCTGTAATGCACAATGGCACAAAGTTGGGAATGAGTGAAATCACAATCATGCGCCAGTTGCGGAACAACAGGGCCATAATCAGGGCAATAATTACAAAGGCAATGATGAGGCTGTTCAGCAGGTTTTCTATCAAAAACTTATTGCCTTTAATAAACAGCAGGGTGGTGCCGGTAATTTTAATATCCAGCTTGCTGTCGCCTACAGCATCAGCCACGGCAGGTTCAATAAAGTGGGTCACGAGCGAATCCATGCGGCCCGAACCAATATCAGCCACCTTTAGTGAAACTCGCATGGTTTGGTAGGTACTATCAACAAAGGCATTGACTATGCCCGATGAGCCGTTCTGATTGCGGAAGTAGCGTAAAATAAAGCCACGCTCCTGGTTAGAGGGCAGGCGGTAGTTGCGGGGGGCATTGCTGGGGTAAAAAGCCTGGGTAGCAGCCTTCACAAAGCTAACCATTGATACCGGCTTTGAAATGTACTTGTTGGCACCAAGGGTTTGCTCCAGGGCATCAATCTTTCGCAGATTTTTCAGGTCTATCACCCCGCGTTTGCGCCCGGTATCTATCACCAGCTCCAGTGGCATAATACCGCTGAACTTCTGCTCAAAAAACGACAGGTCTTTGATAATCTGGCTGTCTTCCGGAATGTCATCAACCATGTACGATACTGAGTACAGGCGGCTAATGCCCACGCCTGCTGTAATTAATATGGCTGCCGTTACCACAAATAAATGGTAAGGGTATCTGTTCACAACCTGGTCAAGGCTGGTAAGCGACCAGTTAATCATTTTAAAGTTAAGGTGCTTCAGCTGGCGAGTATTGGGCGGCGGCAGGTACGAGAATACGGCCGGTATTAAAATGATGCTTACAAAAAAGGTAGCGAAGATGTTAATGCTGGCCACCACACCAAACTCATTCAAAATCAGTATATCAGTCGTAACCAATACCAAAAAGCCCACCACGGTGGTAAAGTTGGTGATGAGGGCCACCAGGCCTATCTTTTTGATCATGGTGCTGAGGGCACGAATCTTGTTGCCATGCACCGCAAACTCATGGTGGTATTTATTAAGCAGGTACACGCTGTTAGGTATGCCAATTACCACAATAATGGGCGGCAGCAGCCCCGTAAGCAGGGTGATTTTATAGCCAAATAATGATAAGGTGCCGAGCGACCACACCACAATGACACCTATTATTATAAGAGGAAACACAACGGCATCCCAAGAGCGGAAAAAGAGCAGCAGAATAAGGCCGGTTATGCCTATAGATAGGGCCAGGAACAGCTGTAACTCTTTGCTTACCTCGCCAGAGATGGTTGAGCGCACATAGGGCAGGCCAGCATAGTGCAACTCAATGCCGGTAGCCTCACTAAACTGCTGGCCCGATTTGATGATGTCTTTCACCACCGTTTCGCGGCGCTTTGAGTTGAGCACGTCTTTTTCAATGGCTACCAGTATCAGGGTAGCGCCAGTTTGCTCGTTAATAATTTGCCCGGTGTAAAAGCGGATGTCTTGCGCACGTTGCAGCAGGCTATCCAGCGTAGCCTGGTCGTCAGGTACAGACTTAAATACAGGCTCTACGTAGTATTGCTTTTTTTCTGAGTCTTTTTTCAGGGCCTGAATCGTGGCGAGCGAGAGTACGCTTTTAACGCCGTAAATCTTATTCAGGTCGTCGCTCATGTACTTAAAGCGGCGAAAGTTTTGGGGTTGGTACAGGGCACTGTCTTCCAGGGCTACTGCCATAATATTGCCATCTTCGCCAAACAACTGCTTAAACCGCTCAAAATACACCATATCGGGGTCGGTGCTGGGCACGGTCTTGGCAAAATCAAACGACCACTGAATTTCTCGGGCCTTGTAACCCATGAATATGGTAATAAGCCCAATGAGTATGATGAGGGGCAGACGGAATTTTATGACTTTATGTGCGAGTGCTGTCCACATGGGTAGAAGACCGTAAATGTACAGAATTAAGTATTGAATTGCCCTGCATGTTCAAAACGATTTTGCAGCGCAACGTCGTCTTACCCGGCCGGTCAATGTTCATCTATCGCTAAACGAAGCCGCAAAGGTACGTAAGCTGTGGCTGTGTACCTAACACACAGGTGTTCAACGGCTTTAAATATGGTGCCTGTGTAGGTTTTTTTTGGTTTCTGTAGGGGTTTAACGCCCTGGCAGGGCTATGCCTTGCAGCTTGCGGTACAGGTTGACGGCAAATGAGTCTGTCATGCCACCAATATAATCAATGGTTAGCATCACCACCTCGTACAGGTCAGCCTGGTCGGCTTCCAGGGCAGCCTTCAGCTCGGCAGGCATCAGGCGGATGGTGCTTTTGTGCTTGCCAGATACTGAGGCTTCTTTCATGGCATACCATACGGCCTCAATAAACTTTTCAAGCAAACCGGCCAGCACCTCAAAGCCAGCCGCCTCACGCTCTAATACCTCGCGGCTGCGGTAAATCTGGCCTATTGATGCCTTGCTGATGGCTTCCAGTGCCTCGCAGGCCGGTATTTGCGATACCAGCGTCTGGTCAAAGCGCCCTGCCATAATCTCTGGCTCATAATCTAAAAACACGGCCGAGGCCTCTTCAATTAGAATACCTATGGCCATGGCCCGCAGCACACCCACCTTCTCGTCTGGGTCTGCAATGGCCTCCCACTTATCAGGCCTGAAGCGCTCACCCAAAATGGGTCGCAGCAGCTCTTTGGTATCTTCCAGGGGCACCAGCCCCAGGCGGCAGCCATCTTCCAGGTCAATAATATGGTAACAAATATCATCGGCGGCCTCTACCAGAAAGGCCAGTGGGTGGCGGCACCAGGCTTTGCCTTCGGTGGTAGGCAGCAGGCCTGTTTCCTGGGCCACCTCAGCAAAAATGGGGGCTTCGCTTTGAAAGTAGCCGTACTTCTTCTGGCTGCACTGGGCCTTGTTGCGCTGGGGCAGCAGGCTCTGGCAGGGGTACTTGCTAAAGGCGGCCAGCGTGGCGCAGGTCAGGTTGAGGCCCTGCCGCCGCCGCTTATTTAAAATGCGGAAGCCCTGTGCATTGCCTTCAAAGCTGGTAATGTCTTGCCACTGGGCGGGCGTGAGTA
>CAZXTW010000066.1:0-14546 GCA_964643525.1 uncultured Roseivirgaceae bacterium | reverse complement strand
AACCGATCAGGTAGGAGGCAGGCTATCTATTAAAGGCAGGGCCATGCGCCAAAGCGATAATACGCCACTAGCCCAGGCCCGCATTGCTTTTTTGTTTATGGGCAGCGGCAAGTCATTGGCTACCTACACTGACCATGCTGGTTATTTTACCTCAACAGTTTATGATTTTGAAGGTACTGACTCGCTAATATACCGAGTGTTTTTAAGGGGTGAGCAACTGACTGATGCTAAAATTGAAATGGAAGAGGCCGAAAGCCCTTATAGCTACCAGCTAAGTAATGTGTTGGTTGCTGCATCTGAACCTGTGCAAACCTATGTTAGCAAAGCCGGAATCAGGGGGCAGTTTTATAGGGCCAATACCCGCTTTACCGAAGTAAAGAACAGAGTTAACCGAGATACAACTGAGAATATTTTTTTACCTAAAGCTGATTTTATTGTTTACCCCGATCAGTATGTGCAGTTAGAAAGTATGTTTGAAACTTTGAAGGAAATTGTACCCGGTGTTTTTATCCGTGAAAAGAAAGGAGCGTATTCAGTAACCATTTTCGCTAAAGAGTATGGCCGCAGTTTTGATGGGGCACCTTATTTATTTATAGATGAGCAACCCGTATTTTCTCTTGATTCATTGCTGGCCCTTGACCCAGCCAATGTACGCCGGATTGACTCTTACAGCTTCTTAAATACCTTAGGGCAATTTGGTGGTATAGGCAGCTACGGCATATTATCAGTTTACACCAAGAATAAACTGTATAACCCTTCACTGGCCGACTGGTCGTTGGTCATTGAAGTGAATGGCTACTCTGGTAAAACCACAGGTTCACCCCAGCGGGTGCGCCCTACTGCCGATGGTAGCCTGCCAAGATTAAACCCACTGGTGCATTGGTACCCCGACAGCCAAAAAGGTACAGGCACCCGGCGCGCCTTGACTTACCCTCAAAGTGATGAGGTTTCGGATTTTAGCCTTGTTGTTGAGGGCTTTACTGCAAGGGGCCAGTACTTTAATGCAGTTAAAACATATACTTCTCGGGTGGTGAAGTAGTACTGTTTAATTGAACTGCCATACACATATATTAGTATAATAGTGCTTATACATTGGTTATTGAGCTAGGTAAACCATATATTCAATGGTCAATAACTACATTGCTTTTGTATGGGTACCATTGATTATATTATTGTTGTTGTTTATTCTGTCGGGTTACTTGGCCTGGGCTATTATTTCAAAAATCAAAAAAACACCACTGACTACTTTTTGGGTGGGCGTTCTTTTGGTTGGTTTGAGCTGGGCCTTAGCATTATGGCGTCGCAGCTCTCGGCGGTCAGCTTTATTTCAGCATCGGCCTTTGTAGGTTTTAGAGAGGGGGGAGGCCTTAAATGGTTAAGCTATGAGTTTGCAGTGCCCCTGGCCATGGTGTTTTTAATGATTATTCTGATACCCCCATTGTACCACTCAGGGGTGGTTAGCATTTATGGTTACCTTGAAAAGCGCTTTAATGGCACCACCCGTACGCTTATTAGTATTGTTTTTCAGCTAAGCCGCTCATTTGCCACAGGTATTATGATTTATACCTTTTCGCTGGTGTTGGCTACCGTATTGGGTATACCCATGTGGCAAACCATATTAATTGCAGGTGGGGTTACTATAGTATATTCATTACAGGGAGGCATGAAGGCAGTTGTGTGGGGTGATGCGGTGCAAATGATTATTCTACTGGTTGGTATTTTTGTGTGCATTGGCTTTGGCTTGCACCACCTTGGGGGCTGGGGCGGTTTTGTAGAAGCACTGGACGGCTCGCGGTTGGTTGTGGTAGATGATTTTACAAATGTTGGCCTGGGGGGTCAGGAGTTTGGGTTTTGGGCCATGTTGCTGGGGGGCTTTTTTCTGTACGCTTCTTATTATGGGTGTGATCAAAGCGAAGCCCAACGCAGCCTTTCGGGCAGTAATTACAAACAGGTGCAGCGGGCTTTGTTGTTTAGTGGCCTCTCGCGTTTTCCTATTACCCTTAGCTATTGTTTGATGGGCCTTATTGTAGGTACATTTGCCTTGCAGACACCTGCCTTCCGCCAGCTTATTCCTGCTGAATCACCTGACTACCTGATGCCCCTTTTTATTGCCAATTATTTACCCACCGGTGTGGTAGGTATCCTGATAGTAGCCATTCTGGCTGCCGCCATGTCATCACTCAGTTCAGCCATCAACTCTTTGAGTGCAGCCACAGTAAACGACCTGATTATCAGAAATACCCAAACACCACTTACTGACCAGCAACAGCTGCGCTACTCAAAGCTGGCCTCTATTGGCTGGGGTGTTGTGTGCATTATACTTGCTTTTACAGCTGGCGATATTGCTAAAACCGTGATTGAAGCTATTAATAAAGTAGGTTCAGTTTTTTATGGGCCTGTATTAGCCACTTTCATATTGGCTATTACCTCAAAAAAGACAGGGGCAACCAGTGCCAATATTGGCCTGGTGGTTGGTGTACTTGTAAACCTGGTGTTGTGGCTGGGGTTTGAAGACCAGGTGTTTTGGTTTTGGTGGAATATGACCGGTGCTGTAACCGCTTTAGGTACTGCCCTAGTGGCCAATATGTTGTTGAAAGGGCAAAATGTTAAACCATTGCAGCTACAGCATGAAAAAATACCTCTTACCTCACCCTACCCCCTGGTGTTGTTGGGGTATTTTGCATTCATAATTTTGTTTAGCTTATCAATTAACTATTTACTGTAAGGTGTATAGTGGGTACACTCTCTAATAGGTATCCGCTGTTTTTGTGCAACCACTTGTTGTGCCTGGCGCAAACGGCCCATGGTGCCCCGGCAAACGGCTTATTTGCAAAAAGCTGCATTTAGATGTAGATATGCCGAGGTTTTGATCTGTTTGAACGATTTAACTTAGAGCACATTCAGAAAATTGAGTATATTTTCCTCCGTAGAATTAGATTTGTGATTGATTACCTGACTACTACACCTAATCACTGAACAATTAAGAAAATCAACCTTATGGCTGCCTTTAAAAGTGCGTGAGGCTGCCCGATAAACTTTAGGCGAATGACTTTATTTGAAAACCCTGTACTACCGCAACAATCTGAAAAACTTGAATCCATGTGGCAGGGGTTACACCTACAAGACCCGTGGAGCGTTGGCAAACTCAGTAATATATTTGAGTTGCGTGCCTTTGACCAGCGTCAAGACTGGGTGGAGTTTTACTACCGCATGGGTGAGATGAGAGTAAAAGAGCTTAGCCGGCTTACCCATGATGAGGTAGAGGTACTTGAAAACGACTTACTGGCCAGTTACGATGCTGAAATTATTGAAAACTTAAGCTGGCAGCTTAAAAACATTAACTACCAGAATGGCCGTACAAAAGAACAACTTCAAAAAAAGGCTGATACGCTGCATAAGTATGCTATGAAAAATGGTGTTGAATGTACCTTTCAACAATGCTTTGAAGTTATACAATACGCTGTGATGGGCGTTACATGGAACGAGGCAGCCATCAGGGCCGAGAATACTGTCAGCACTTTAAAAAAGCGCTTTCCGTTTATTACGTTTGACAAGAAAGACGGCAAGTTTGACAGGAAGTATGCCGTTGATTATGAGTTGTATAAAAAACAGCGTTTGGTGTGCGGTATCCAGATTAAACCTGCCAGCTACTTCCGCTCGTTTTCACCCTATATCAAAAGGGCTAAGGCTATAGCAGCCATTAAAAATCAGGACTACCGCCAACAACATGGTAGCAGCGTGTTTGATGTTATTTCTGATACTGAGGGCACCATTTTGAACCATACCATTTTTGAATCTATAGAAGGCCAGCTGCAAAGCTAGGCCTCTCTGCCGGCGCAAACGTTTTAGCGCAGCCAAAATTGTTATCACATCATAACCAGGCTATTGAAAAGTGGCCTGGTTTGTTTTGTTTACTCAAAAAGGGCTGATAATGAACCTGCTGTGTGGGTTTAAGCTTTGCAAGTGTTTATTTAGATGAATTCTAAATTAAAGCAGGTGGTAGGGTATTAACCGCTCATAATATGGTTTAACCATTGAAAAACAGAAAGTTAACCTTTTTAATGAAGCCTACGTAGGGGGCGGCGCGTAAATGTGCATTACCTTTGGTTTGAAAATAAACCATTCCAGATGTAGATTTGTGCCAATTCCTGAAAAGGACTAACTCTTAAGCTTAAATAACGGTACAATATGTGCTCAAAACGCAGACAAAATCCTTCCCTCTTACCCGTTTTACTGCTCACCATATTTCTTTTTAATGCTCCTTTTTCTTTTGGTCAAGAAGATACCACAAAGGCTGCTCCAGCTGGTGGCGGGGCTGATCCGGCAGTAATTGCACAGGGTGAAACGTTGTTCAAAGGTAATTGTACTACTTGCCACGCCATTAATGAGGTGGTTATAGGCCCAGCCTTAAGGAATGTACATGAAAGGGTGCCATCGTTTGAATGGGCAGTAAGCTTTATCCGTAATTCACAGCAGGTAATTGCCAGTGGTGATGATTATGCAGTAAAGCTTTATGAAGAGTACAACAAAACGCAGATGACTGCCTTTGCCTTTTCTGATGAAGAAATCGCTTCTATTTGGGAATACCTGAAAGCAGAGTCGGCCAAGCCTGTTGTTGAGCCTGTTATAGGTGGTGGCGGTGACGGAACGGTTGTTGCTCAGCCTTCTGTACCTACCGAATACCTGACTGCCATTATGGTAGGCCTAGTTATAGTTCTGGTATTCATCTTGATTGTACTAATGCTGATTGTATCGGTACTGACCCGTTATTTGAACCAGCGTAAAGACCTTGATGAAGAAGATCAGGCTCAGGTTAATCAGTCATTCAAGCTTGGTTCGGTAATCCGTTCTGACATGTTTATAGGTTTAGCCAGCTTCTTTTTTGTGGCCATATTATTTAAGTCTGCAATTGATGGCCTGTTTTCAGTAGGTGTACAACAGGGGTATGCCCCACGCCAGCCTATAGCCTTCTCTCATAAAATCCATGCAGGCCAATATGAAATTGACTGCCAGTATTGTCATACAGGGGTGCGTAAAAGTAAGTCTGCCAATATCCCCTCTGCCAATATCTGTATGAACTGCCATGGTGAAATCAAGAAAGACTCTAAAGAGATTCAAAAAATATACACTGCTGTTGAAAAGAACAGGCCTATAGAATGGGTGCGTGTGCATAACCTGCCTGACCTGGCTTATTTCAACCACTCGCAACACGTAGCTGTTGGTGGCCTTGAATGCCAAACGTGTCATGGCCCCATTGAAGAGATGGAGGTGGTTGCGCAGTACTCAAAGCTTACCATGGGCTGGTGTATTAACTGCCATAGAGAAACCAAGCTTAATACGCAGGGCAATGCTTACTATGACAAACTTGTGCAGATGCACGAAGAAAAAAATGGTAAAAATGCTGTGCTTACTGTTGAAGATAATGGCGGCCTTGAATGTGCCAAGTGCCATTACTAAACTTATTTTAAACTGATTTCTGCAATTCGATTCTTATATAAATGAAAAATACGAGCAAAGAGTACTGGAAAGGCTTAGAGCAGCTATCTAACGATGTTGATTTCGTAAAATATGCTGACAAAGAGTTTCCTGAGTATGTACCCGTGAAGGAGCAGAACAATGCTGATGAAGGCGGTAACTCTCGCAGAGATTTTTTGAAGCTGATGGGTTTCAGTGTGGCAGCCGCCTCTTTGGCTGCTTGTGAAGCACCTGTAAGAAAAGCCATACCTTACTTAAATAAGCCTGTAGAAGTTGACCCAGGTATACCCAATTACTATGCTTCGACTTACATCAACGGTGGCGATGTAAGCAGCATTGTTGTGAAAACCAGAGAGGGTAGGCCAATTAAAATTGAAGGTAATAGAGAATCGAGCATAAACCGTGGCGGTGTTAACGCGCAAATGGAGGCCTCTGTGCTGAATTTGTATGACACTGAGCGTTTAAGGAAACCCGCTGAGGGCGGCAAAGACACCACCTGGGAATCACTTGATCAGAAAGTGATTGCAGAGTTGGGTGCTATTGCCGGTGCAGGTGGCCAGATAAGAATTGTGAGCCGTACTGTGGCCAGCCCCACTACCCAAAAAGCGATTGATGCTTTTAAAGCAAAATACCCGAATACACAGCATATTCAATATGACCCTGCTTCTGCACATGGCATTATAGCTGCTAATAATGAAACATTTGGCCGCGCAGGTGTGCCCGTTTACGATTTCAGCAAAGCTGAAGTTATAGTGAGCTTTGCAGCTGATTTTCTAGGTACCTGGCTATCGCCTGTTGAATACACCAAGCAATATTCCAAGGGCCGAAAAATCAATGCTGCCCACCGCGCCATGTCAAGGCATTACCAATTTGAGGCTAACCTGTCATTAACGGGGGCCAATGCTGACTATCGTGTGCCAGTAAGGCCTTCGCAAGAAGGGTTAATTGTAGGCGCACTGTACAATGCCATTGCTGCCAAAGCAGGGCAAGGCACAATAGGCACTACCGCTGTTGCTAACGTACCCTTTATTGAAAAAGCTGCCAATGAATTGTGGGCTGCCAGAGGTAAAAGCCTGGTTGTTGCAGGCAGCAACGATACCAACGTGCAAAAAGTAGTGAATGGCATCAACTACCTGTTGGGTAACTATGGCCAGACACTGCACTTAGATAAACTGGCTAACATCCGCCGTGGTAATGATACCGCAATTACCGGTTTTGCCAGAGAGCTGGCCGCAGGCCGTATACCAGGGGTGATCTTCTTTGACTGTAACCCTGTTTACGATCATTTTGCCGGTACAACCATTGCCGAGGGCTTGCCTAAAGCACAGTTGTCAGTCTCTACCAGTACCACGCAAGATGAGACTGCCGCAATTTGTAAGTTCATAGCCCCGAATAACCACTACCTTGAGTCGTGGAACGATGCAGAACCCCACACTGGCCATTTAAGTCTGGGCCAGCCAACCATATCACCTTTATTTGATACCCGTCAGGCACAAAGCAGTTTCTTGACCTGGGCTCAGGAAGCCGACACAGATTATCTGGCCTTTTTACAGGAAAACTGGAAGGTAAATTACTACCCTGGTGGTGCTGAGCCTTTTGAAATGTGGTGGGACAAGCAATTGTACAAAGGCGTTTTTGAAGCCCCCGCTACAGGTGAAACTGCCGGTTACAACTTCTCGGCTGATATGGCCAGTGCTGTAAGTGGTATTAACAGTACTTATAAAGCAGATAATACTGGTGTTGAGTTGGTGATTTATGAAAAGATCGGGCTCGGTACCGGTGAATTTGCCAACAACCCCTGGCTGCAGGAGCTGCCTGACCCAATTACAAAAGCTACCTGGGACAACTACTTGACCATACCAATGTCAATGGCTTCAGAGCTTGACGTAGTACAGAAAGAGGGCAATACTTACTTGGTAAACCTGACCGTGAACGGCAACACCATGAAAGTGCCTGCTGTTGTGCAGCCTGGGCAGGCTAAGGGTACAGTAGGTTTGGCATTAGGTTATGGTCGCACACATGCCGGTAAAGTGGGTAATGGCATTGGTGTGAACGCCTTCCCCTTAACCACCCAGTTAAAAAGTACTGGTACAGTTAACTATGCTGTTACTGCTGGTGTAGCGGTAGCAGCCACTGGCGAAACTACCAAAGTGGCCCGAACACAAACCCATCAGACCTACATGGGCCGCCACAATGTAATTCAGGAGTCTACTCTGGCAGAGTATAAGAAAGATGCTTCTGCCGGCAGGCATTCACCCCATATTGCTACCTATCAGGGCCAGGTTAAGCCTTCTGAGGTGTCATTATGGAAAGGCCATAAATATGACAACCACCACTGGGGTATGGTTATTGACATGAACTCATGTACTGGTTGCAGTGCCTGTTCAATAGCCTGTACTTCAGAAAATAACGTGCCTGTAGTAGGTAAGCAGGAGGTGCTGAACAGAAGGGAAATGACCTGGATGCGCATTGACCGTTATTACAGCAGCTCTGGTGATGTAGAAGATAAAAGTATTTCTGGCCTGTTGAAGTTAGAAGTGGCCTCTGAAAACCCAGAGGTAACCTTCCAGCCCATGATGTGCCAGCACTGCAATAATGCACCTTGTGAAACGGTTTGCCCGGTAGCGGCTACTACACACAGCACTGAAGGGCTGAACCAAATGACGTACAACCGTTGTATTGGTACCCGTTACTGTGCCAATAACTGCCCCTATAAAGTGCGCCGCTTTAACTGGTTCAAATACCATGATAACAAGCAGTTCCCCAGCAACACAGCCATGAACAACGACCTTGGCAAAATGGTGTTGAACCCTGATGTGACCGTTAGGGCCAGGGGTGTGATGGAAAAATGTACCATGTGTGTGCAGCGCATTCAGTCTGGTAAGCTAAAAGCCAAGCTTGATAAAAGGCGCCCCACAGATGCTGATGTAAATACAGCATGTGCTACCGCCTGTCCTGCTGATGCCATTTTGTTTGGTGATATGAACAACCCAGACAGTGCCATCTCTAAATTCTTGAAAGTAAAAGAGAATGATAAGGGCGTGAAGCAGGTAGGTGAAGAGCGTGCTTACCACGTATTGGAAGAGTTGAACGTAAGCCCGAACATATTCTACCTGACAAAAATCAGGAATAAAGATGCCGCCGAGGCTTAAACAACAATTGTAATCATTGAACTATTGATCAAAGCACTATAACAATATGCAAGTTACTTCATCAGTACGTGAGCCTTTAGTTACCGGGGGCAAAACCATACATGACGTTACAGAAGACATTTGTAGGCATGTAGAGGGTAAACCCGCCAAATCATGGTTTTTGGCCATGGCCGTTTCTCTTGGCCTTTTAGGCATTGGCGGCTACGCTGTTGCCACCCTGGTTTGGGAAGGTATCGGTATGTGGGGGCTGAACAAAACAGTAGGTTGGGCATGGGACATTACCAACTTCGTGTGGTGGGTAGGTATTGGCCACGCTGGTACCTTGATTTCTGCTATTTTGCTGCTGTTCAGACAAAAGTGGAGAACTTCAATTAACCGTGCCGCTGAGGCCATGACCATTTTTGCTGTTATTTGTGCTTTAATGTTCCCTGTACTGCACATGGGCCGCCCCTGGTTAGGGTTTTACTGGGCATTGCCTTTACCCAATACCTTCGGGTCTCTTTGGGTAAACTTTAACTCACCACTGCTTTGGGATGTGTTCGCGATCAGTACTTACTTCTCAGTATCACTCTTATTCTGGTACGTAGGGCTGGTACCTGACTTTGCTACTATTCGCGACAGGGCTACCAACAAAATCTCTAAACTAATTTATGGTGGTTTGAGTCTTGGCTGGGACGGTGCCGCTAAAAGCTGGATGCACTACGAGGCAGTATCGCTCATTCTGGCTGGTTTGGCTACCCCACTTGTACTTTCTGTACACACCATCGTATCTTTTGACTTTGCCACTTCAGTAATACCCGGTTGGCACACCACCATTTTCCCGCCCTACTTTGTTGCTGGTGCTATCTTCTCAGGTTTTGCTATGGTACTGACGCTGATGTTGGTTACCAGAAAAGTATACAAGCTGGAGTCATACATTACAATCAATCACATTGAGTTGATGAACATCGTTATCATCATTACGGGTTCAATTGTAGGTATTGCATACATCACTGAGTTGTTTATTGCCTGGTACTCTGGGGTTGAAGGTGAGCAATATGCCTTCATTAACAGGGCTACAGGGCCTTACGCCTGGGCCTACTGGTCAATGATGACGTGTAACGTGGTATCGCCACAGCTGTTCTGGTTCAAAAAAATCAGAACAAACCTGGCTGCTACTTTCATCCTTTCAATTATTGTAAATATAGGTATGTGGTTTGAGCGTTTCGTGATTATCGTTACCTCACTACACAGAGACTTCCTGCCCTCTTCCTGGGCCATGTTCTCACCTACCTTCTTCGATATCGGCATGTATCTGTTTACATTCGGTTTCTTCTTCACGGCCTTCTTCCTGTTTGCTAAATTCTTCCCGGTAATTAACATGGCCGAAGTAAAATCTGTATTGAAGTCAACTTCTGATAAAACACACGCATAATGGATAGTGGTAAAAATTACGTATTGGGCATTTACGACGATGAAGACCTGCTACTGAAAGCGGTTAAAGAAGTGCGCAATCAAGGTGTTCAAATCCATGAAGTGTTTACACCGTTTCCTGTGCACGGCCTGGAGCATGCCCTGGGTTACAAAAGGTCACGTATGCCTGTAGTAGCTTTTATGTTTGGTTTGCTGGGCACCACCCTGGCCCTGACTATGCAGATAAGCATGATGTCAGTTGATTGGCCCATGATTATAGGTGGTAAAGACTTTTTACCATTGCCCACTTTTGTACCGGTTACCTTTGAGTTAACTGTACTGATGGCATCGTTTGGTATGACTTTTACATTCTTAGTATCTCGCGGTTTAAAGCCCTGGGCAAAGCCCAAAGTGTTTGACCCACGCAGCACAGACGATAAGCATGTAATGGCCGTTGACCTGGCCGAAAATGATATTGAAAAGGGGCAAATTGGTGAGATTTTGAAAACTGCCGGTGCCTCTGAAGTAAAAGACAAGAATTTTGACTAAAGACAACATGTTGAGCCTAATGAATAAAATTAACCTTTTTCATTTTGTACTAGTAGGTCTTGTTGCCGTTACAGTCATCGGGTGTAAGGCTGGTGGTGATAGCCCCGGTTTAGAGTATGCCCCACAGATGTACCACTCAATACCTTACGAGCCTTTAACTCAAATTAGAGACGAACAGTCGGGCAGTTGGCTAACCGCTACGGAAAATGCTGAAGTAGGCGAGTTTTACAACTCTAACCCCAACAACCCGCATGGCATGACTATGCGTGAGCCTGTTGCAGGTACTGTTAAAAGAACAAACTATGGCTGGACGCCTTACACCGAGGCACATAGTGCAGCCGGTAGTGATGCGCATGAGGTTGCAACACAAGAGGGTGACAGTGTAGCTGCTGAGGCTCCTGACGCCGACGATATAGCTTACAAAATACCTTACCGCATACCCAAAGACAGCATTGAGCTGGCTGCGGCTCTTTTGGTAAACCCTTACCAGGCTAATGACGAGGTAATTGCACAAGGTAAAGTGTTGTATGAGCGTTTTTGTGACCATTGCCATGGCACCAAAGGGCAGGGCGCTGATGAAGGCTCTGTAGGCGAAGTATACAAAGGGGTAACCTCTTACACTTCAGCCGCTGTTAAAGACAAGCCTCAGGGGCATATATTCCATGTTATTACCCATGGCAAAGGCCGTATGCAGGCACATGGCTCGCAAATTAGCCCTGAAGACAGGTGGCTCATTGCACGGTACGTGCAGCAGTTACAACAACAGTAATTACCCTTAATCAACTATTATTGACTTGGCAGCCACGCGCTAGTAAATAAATACAAAGCAATGAGTTTCGACGAACAATACACGTTTTCTTCCAAGGCCAAAAAGAATACCCTGATTCTATTAATTGTGGGTATTGTCTTTACAGCACTAGGGGCCCTATTGATTTCTACCAGTGGCCATGGTGAAGGTGAGCATGGCGATGGTCATGGCGATACCCACCAACAGGAAGCCGCCCACGCTGGCGGAGACGGTCATGGCGATGGCCACCAGCCAGCTGGTGGAGATGGTCATCATGCTGAAGCAGGCCATGGCGATGGTCATGCGGCTGATGCAGCACATGGCGGTGAAGAAGGTCATGGTGAATCGCACGGCGGTGGTTTGTTAGATCGGTTTTTTGTTAATATCTGGATCAACAACATCTACTTTCTTGGCTTGGCCTTAACAGGTGTATTTTTCGTGGCTATACAATATGCAGCGAAAGCGGGCTGGTCGGCTACCATTAAGCGTGTTCCTGAATCATTCGGTTATTGGCTCCCCATTGCTTTTGTGATTACAATTGTTATGTTTTTCGTGGGGGGGCACACCATTTTCCATTGGACGCACACAGACCTGTACGATACGGCTTCGTCTCATTTCGACGCCATCATCAATGGTAAAAGCGCCTTCTTCTATTGGCCACTTAACCCAAGTTCAGGTGTGCCATTATTCTTTTTGCTCAGAATGGTCATCTTCTTTGCCGTATGGTATCTGTTGTTCCTGCGCATTCGTAAAACTTCGTTAGAAGAAGATGCCAACGGCGGTGAAGGTTACTGGCGCAAGCTGGTTAGGCTTTCTGCTATATTCCTAGTATTCTTTGCTGTATCATCTTCTGTATCTGCCTGGGACTGGGTAATGTCAATTGATACACACTGGTTCAGTACTATGTTTGGTTGGTATGTATTTGCCAGCTGGTGGGTGTCAGGTCTTTCAGCCATTACCTTATTGGTAATTTACCTTAAAAACAAAGGTTTGCTTAAAGCAGTAAATGCCAACCACCTGCACGATCTAGGTAAGTTTATGTTTGCATTTAGCGTGTTCTGGACCTATATCTGGTTTTCTCAGTTCCTGCTTATTTATTATGCCAACATTCCTGAAGAGTCAATTTACTTTGTGCAGCGTTTCGGTTCAATGTTTGGTGGCGAACATTATGCACCTGTATTTTTCACCAATTTGATATTGAACTTCTTCTTCCCGTTTCTGGTATTAATGACGAGAGATTCAAAGCGTCACGCCATATTCTTACAAATTGTTTGCTGTATCATTCTATTTGGTCACTGGTTAGACTTCTACCTGATGATCACCCCAGGTACACTTAAGCAAAGTGGCGGCTTTGGCTTCCTTGAAATAGGTTTGATCTTAGTATTTGCAGCATTATTTGCCCGTGTGGTGTTGAGCAACCTGGCTAAAGTGCCGCTAATTGCCAAGAACCACCCCATGTTGCAGGAAAGCGTCCATCACGACATATAGATTTCTTTATTGAACGGAAAATTTTAATACTCAGCAATGACTCAATTTGTATTAGGTATCGGTATTATTATAATAGTAGCCATTCTTCTGGTGCTCTTCAGAGTACAGACGCTGCTATCTGTTGCGAAGGGGTCTGACCGCAAGGAAGGTGGAGGCCTGAACCAGACCAATGGCATTCTTTTTATCTTGTTTCTGATAGTTGGTTTCGGCTTATTCTTTTGGTATTCTACTGTTTACTATGATGAATACACCCTGCCCATTGCCTCTGAACACGGTAAAGAGACTGACAACCTTTTCTGGATTACTATGTGGGTAACCGGTATTGTGTTCTTCTTAACCCACGTACTGCTTTTTACTTTCCCTTGGCGTTTCCGTTTCAATAAAAATAACAAAGCCCTTTTCTACCCTGAGAACAACAGGCTGGAAATGCTTTGGACCATCATTCCGGCCATTGTACTGGCTGTATTGGTTTACAATGGCTGGCGCACCTGGAGTGACATCATGGCCAAAGCACCAGAAGATGCTGAGGTAATTGAGATCATAGGTTATCAGTATGCCTTCCAGTCTCGCTACCCAGGTAAAGATGGCCAGCTTGGTAAGCAAAACTATAAGTTGATTGACCCTGCTACAGGCAACAACTTTGGCTTAGACTTTACTGATGAGCAGGCCTTTGATGATTTTCTACCCACCGAAGTGCATATACCCAAGGGTGTGCCGGTAGAGTTTAAAATCAGGGCACATGATGTAATTCACTCTGTGTATGTACCAGAGTTCAGGTTACAGATGAATGCCGTACCCGGTATGACTACCCGTTTCTGGTTTGAGGCTACTAAAACCACTGAAGAGATGCGTGTTGAAACCGGCGACAACGAGTTTGATTATTATATAGTTTGTAATAAAATATGTGGTAGGGCACACTTTTCAATGAGGCATAGAATTGTTGTTGATGAGCCTGAAGATTACTATGCATGGAAAGAAGAGCAGAAGTCATTGCTGTCTACCAACCCTGATTTACTTGGCGAAATTCCTTCAGAATTAAAGGAACTTGCACTGATCAAATCTGGTATTAAAGAAGATACCAGTACTAAGTAATCAACTAAACTACCCTACAGCCAAAAACACTAATACAACATGGAAGTTATAGATATTAAAGCAAGAGAAGGTGAAGTGCACCATGGTTCTTACGACCATGAGCACCACCATGAAGAAGGCTTTATTAAAAAATACCTGTTCTCAACTGACCACAAAACCATTGCCAAACAATTCCTTATTACAGGTATTTTATGGGCAATTATTGGTGGCGGCCTGAGTATCATTTTCAGGTTGCAGTTGGGTTTCCCTGACATGAGTCTGGAATGGTTGCGACCCATCATGGGTAAATGGATTACCGATGCCGGGCAGCTCGACCCTGAGTTTTATCTGGCTCTGGTAACCATGCATGGTACCATCATGGTATTCTTTGTATTGACTGCCGGCTTGAGTGGTACCTTTAGTAACTTCCTGATACCGCTGCAAATTGGGGCACGTGATATGGCCTCTGGCTTTATGAATATGCTGTCATACTGGTTCTTCTTTATCTCTAGTGTGATCATGTTCATTTCTTTATTTGTTGAAACTGGCCCCGCCAGTGCCGGTTGGACGGTATATCCACCATTATCAGCCCTTGAAAAAGCCGTATCAGGCTCTGGCCTTGGTATGACACT
>CAZXTW010000065.1:0-14665 GCA_964643525.1 uncultured Roseivirgaceae bacterium | reverse complement strand
ATGGCCCCAAGTGGGAGTGGAAGGCAGGCACCAGTGTTGACAGCCGCAGGCAAAGCTATAGCAGTGTATTCCCGGCCCTGTCATATACCTTGTTAAGCAACCAGGGTACCGATAGCCTGCGTAGTACAGAAACCGTACGGGTGGCCGAGGCTTTTGGCTATGCCAAATACCGTTTAAATAAGCAGCTGGTTATTGGCGGTGGCATTAGGCAGCCCCTGCCCGGCCTGGCCCGTGCTGATTATACCAGTGCCCAGGCCAATGTGAGCTGGCAGCCGTCAGAAAAGCACCGCTACCACCTGTCAGTTGGCAGTTACCATAAGTACAGCCTGCCTACCGCCAACCTTTCTGTGGCTACCCTGTTCCGCAGCCAGCAGTTTACAGCCGACTATACCTATACACACAATGGCATTACTATGCAGCATGCTGTATTTGTTATGCGCAACAGGCAACAGACCAACACCACAATTCATACGCTGGGGTCAGAATCATCCTTACAATACCAAACCATGCGCTGGCAATTGCAGGGCAGCGTAACGCTTATTCATGGGCGCCGGCACCGTGACGGCAGCCAAAGCACCTGGCCCACCCCCTACAGTATTGGGTATTTTGTACGGGGCACCATACTATACCGCAACCCCAATAAATGGACTTTTAGCCTCAATGCCCTTTACCGGCAGGGGCAGTGGTACACCCCCGTTGTTGAAGCGCATTATCAAGAGGCATACGGCATTTATGAGCCTACTTACGCCACAGCTGCCAATGGCCGCAGGTTGCCCAATTACTACCGGGCCGATGCCAGTGTGTCAAAGCTATTGGTGGTGGGTAATACCATAGTCATAGCCTTTGCCAACCTGAGCAACATCACCAACACTAAAAATGTAAGGTCGGTTAGCTACTCGTTTGATTATAGCCAAACCAATAACGAGTTATTTGGCTTACGCACCGTTTACCTGGGCGCGGTACTTCAGTTTTAAACCCCACTGATAAAAACATGCCCCCAGCCGCTGCATTTGTTCTTTATAGCTGATACTTTATTTATAACTTGGGTAGCAAATGCCAACAACCAGACCAGTAGTTGAATACACTCATGAAAATACAATTAACATTTGTTTTTACGCTAGGCCTGTTTAGCCTATGCACCACAGGGCTGTTGGGGCAAAGCCTGCTGCTTGAAGAGGTGCAGGTGATTGACCCCACAACTGAAACAGTTAAAACCGGGTATGTTGAAATGAAAGATGGCAAGCTGGTGGCCATACACGCCAAAAAGCGCAAACGCTTCAAGGGCCAAAGGGTAAACCTGAAAGACAAGTACCTGGTGCCTGGGTTTAGCGATATGCACGTGCACAGCTATGGTAACTTTAGCCCCACCAACAACTACATGGATGCACTGGGCACCGATGGTACCGCTAAGCATATGCTGTATTGCGGCGTGGTGCGCTTTTTAGATTTATTTTTAGATGAAGACTACATCTTTGGTATGCGTGACAAGCAGCGCACTGAGGGGCTTGCCGGTGCTGATATTTATTGTGCTGGCCCTATGCTAACTGCCACCGGTGGCCACGGCACCGAGTACGGGGTACCCACCAGAATAATCAACACCCCAGAAGAAGCCACCAATACCATTAATGACCTGGCCAGGCGCAAACCAGATGTGATAAAGATTGTGTATGACCACAACCAGATGTACATGCCCACCATTGATAAACCCACCATGGTGGCTGCCGTTAACGCCGCTAAGGCCAATGGCTTATCAACGGTTATTCATATGGGCTCGTGGAATGACGTGATAGATGTGCTTGAGGCAGGCGCCACCGCCATTACCCATGTGCCCCCTGGCCCTATGCCCCCCAGGGTGGCCGAACTGATGGTAGAAAAAAACGCCTATGCCATACCCACCTTTTGCGTGCAGGGCGATTTACCCTATTTTTCTGCAAACCCCAAAGCCCAGCAACACCCTTTACTCAATAAGGTAACCACACCCGAACTGATGACTACCTATCAAGATACACTGGCCTACACACAAGGCTTTAAGTTTTGGATGGTATACCAAAGGCTGCATATTAAAAGCAACTACGCAGCTATGGGGCAACTCAATGCCGCAGGCGCACAGATTATGACGGGTACCGATGTGGGCAACCCAGGCACCTTTCAGGGGTATTCATTGCACCGTGAGTTGGTTCACCTGGTCAATTCAGGGCTCACCAACTGGCAGGCCCTGCGCGCCACTACTACCCTGCCCTGCAAGTTTCTGGGCTTGCCAGCCCCTCTGGCCCCACAGGCAGCAGCCAGCTTTGTAGTACTCAATACCTCACCAGTTGATGATATTCACAACACAACAGACATACATATGGTAATACACCACGGCAAAATTGTTGACAGAGAAGCTTTACTGGATAAGTAACACAAAAAATAATATAGACTGGTAAGAGGAAAGGGGACTATTAGTCCCCTTGCCTACAATCCAGACACTATGAAAAAGGAATTAGTCTCAAAGTTTAAAATCGCTAATGAACTATAAACAAGCTACTCAAGGTATTGTTTATAGTAAATTCATATTTATTAATATTTTAATGCTTTTTGTTCAGCCCCAAGTATTTCATCAATCAACTCTGCACAGGCCCTGATATTTTCTTCTCTAAAAATGGCCCCGTGATCACCAGGAAAAAACGACACATCTACCTTGGCACCGGTTAATTGACTGATGTCGTTCAGTATGGCCTCATCAATAATTTCTCGCCATGGTTCAACGGCAAAAAACGAGCAATGGCTGGCCTTTATCTGCGGGTAGGCATAACTGCCATTGTGCAGTATGGCATCTAATACCAGGCTGTTAAAGTGTTTCAGGTAATACGTTTCTTTGATGTCTTTAACCCTGGTAGCCGCCGGGAACAGCCCGGCTAATATTGAGCGCTGGTAAATATGGTTCCACACCTCTTCTTCAGTATTGAACTGCTTCAGTTCTTCATACATCTCTTCAGTATCGAGGGCACCCACAGCAATATCTTTGGTTATGAACCAGGCAATGCGCCACAATATGGGCTCATACAATACACCCTGACCTTCGTCATCTTCCTGGGCGCTAAGGCGTTTAAACTGCTCTTTGCTAAACCCTGGGGTAATTAATGGTGGGTCAAGCAATATAAACTCATCAATGGCCTGCCCTTCACGATTTAACTGGGCAGCAATTTCCATGGCCAATACACAGCCTGTACAAAAGCCGCCTATATTGTAGGGGCCTTGTGGCTGTATAGCCTTAATTTGTGCTACGCTTTCTGCCACCACCCTGTTTAAAATACCTGGCTCAAAAGTCAGGTCGGCCAGGGCAGGTTTCTGGCCTGACATAATCATTTTAGAAAGGTGCGGGGCCAGCGGCGGGGCCTGTATATTATAAAATGGCTGTTCGTCAGTCATATGGTGGGCCATACCCATAATACCCACTACACTGGTGCCCGGCAATAACCCACCCAGGGGTGCTACAAAAAACAGCGGAGCCACCTGGCCGTTGGTATTGATGGCGGCCATTTTCACCTTTTCCATTTCGCGGGTATCATTATTGGCCTGCTGCATGGTTACCGTGCCCTTCCAGCTGTTGGCATCATACACATAGTCGGCCAGGCCGGCAATGGTAGGCTCTCTAAACAGGGTGGCCACCGGTATCTGCTCGCCCAGCATCTGGGCAGCCCTGTTACAGGCCTGCACTGCCAGTAATGAATTACCGCCTAATTGAAAAAAGTTATCGTGAATGCCCACACGGTCAACCCCTAGCAACAGCTTCCATAACTCTGCCAGTTTCACCTCTACCGGGCGCTCGGGTGCGGCATAAGTAGCGCCCTGTTGTGCAGCGGCAGCAAAAGGGTCTGGCAGGGCCTTGCGGTCTACTTTATTATTAGGTGTCAAGGGCAATGCTTCCATGGCTACCATCAGGTCGGGCACCATATAAGCTGGCAGTGTTCTGCTCAAATGGGCCTGTAGCTCTTGCGCGTCGGCCTCCAGGCAGGGCACATAATAAGCCGCCAGGCTGGCAACGCCAGCGGCATTTTCGCAGCATACCACCACGGCCTGTTCCACAGCCGGGTGTAATGCCAGTTCATACTCTACTTCACCGGGCTCAATCCGGTAGCCGCGCACCTTTACCTGATGGTCGGCCCTGCCCAGAATGTCCAGCTCGCCGTTTTCCAGCCATTGGCACAGGTCGCCAGTGCGGTACATCAACTCGCCAGGCACAAAGGGCGAGTCAACAAACTGCTGTTCAGTAAGCTCAGGGCGGTTCAGGTAGCCCTGTGCCAGGCAGGTGCCTGCAATATACAGCTCGCCGGGCACGCCCATAGGCTGTGGCAGCAGGTTGGCATCAAGTACATACAGCTTGGTATTTTGTATAGGCCTGCCAATGCTACGCAGGTCGGTCACTTTGCGCACACGCTTGCAGGTAGCCCATACGGTAGCTTCAGTTGGGCCGAACATATTCCACAGGCTCTGGCAGCGTTGCAGCAGGCGCTCGCCCAGGTCGGTACCCAGCTTTTCACCACCACAAAGTACTTTTAACCGGCGGTTGCCCAGCCAGCCATTGTCGCACAGCATTTGCCAGGTAGCTGGCGTGGCCTGCATAATAGTAGGCTTGCATTGCTCTATCAGGGCTATAAGCGTATCAGGGTCTTTGGCAGTGCTGCTGCTGGCAATCTGCACCTGGGCACCCGCCACCAACGGCAGGTACAACTCTAAAACTGAAATATCAAAAGCATTGGTAGTAATGGCCAGCAGGGTATCAGTAGGCTTAATGCCCGGTTGCTGTTGCATGGCCGCCAGGAAGTTTACTACGGCTACGTGCGGCACGGCCACACCTTTAGGCTTGCCCGTACTGCCACTGGTATAGATCACGTAACACAGGTCATTGCCAGTGGCGGCAGTTTGCGGTGCTTGTGTAGGGTATTGATTTTGTTGCTGTTGCCATTCGTCCCAACTCAGGCACGTAGTACCGGTAGTAGCCTGAGCCTGGTCTGTAATAGTTAGCTTAGCCCTGGCATTGGCTGCAATGTACTGGCAGCGCTCTTCAGGAAAAGCAGGGTCAATTGGCACGTAAGCAGCCCCAGCCTTATTAACGGCCATCATAGCTACCAGCATGCGTTCAGAGCGGTCCATCTGTATGGCCACCAGGTCATTAGGCTGTAGGCTATATTGCTGTAACAGTTTATTGGCCAGTTGGTTGGCCTGCTGGTGTAGCTGCCTGTAAGTAAGCGTACTATCATTACAGCTAACCGCAGCTTTGTCATGACAGCGGTTGGCGGCAGCCTCAAGGCACTGGTGCAGGGTTTGCGGAACCTCAAGGGCCCTGGCTGTGCGGTTTAAGCCATGCAGCAGCTGATTGCGCTCTATCATGCCCACCACAGGTACCTCGTCAAGAGGGCAGGTGGGTGTTTCAAGGCAGGTGGTAATAATATTCTGAAAATGCCCCGCCATTCGCCTGATGCGCCCCTCGGTAAACAGGGCATCAGTATACTCAATGCAAATATCTAAGGCAGGCTCAGGGCCGTAAATGTAAAACGACAAATCGTACTTAGCAGCCACCTTGCCGGTGCGGTAAGGGCCTTGCTGGTTGTCTTGCTCGGCATTGCTGTTGCCGCCCATGGGGTTATCGGCCCTGCTCTCAACAGTTAGCATTACATCAAACAGGGGCGATCGTGACAGGTTGCGTTCCAGCGCCAGCTCATCTACCAGCAAATCAAACGGATAGTCCTGATGGGCATAGGCCTCAGTAGTAGCCTGCTTTACCTTACCAATAAGCTGCAGCAGGGTATCTTTACCACTAAACCTGGTACGCAGGGCCAGCATGTTAAGGTACATACCCATTTGGTTTTGCAGGCCGGGGTGGTCGCGCCCGGCCATAGGGGTGCCCAGCACCAGGTCGCTCTGGCCGCTGTAGCGGTACAACAGTACCTGCACCAGAGCCTGCATGAGCATAAAAAAGCTTACTCCCTGCTTGGCAGCTAGCTCAATTAACGCCTTGCGCTGCCGGTCGGCCAGCCTGAAGCTTAACGAACTGCCCTGGTAATTGCGGGTGGCAGGGCGGGCAGCATCAAGGGGCAGCTCAAGCACTGGCAACTCTTTATTATATAGGTTTAGCCAATAGTTGCGGTGGCCGGCCATCTGGGCCGAGTCAAGTAACTGGTTGTGCCAGGCGGCATAGTCGCGGTACTGCAATGTTAGCGGTGCCAGTTGCGGTTTGCCCCCACGGCAGTATACCTGGTAGCAACCCATCAATTCATTAGCAAATATTTTAAAGGTGCCCCCATCTGCAATAATGTGGTGAAAGGTAGCCAGAAAGTGGTATTGACTATTGCCCAGGTGCAACAGGTGCCCCCTTACCAGGGGGCCATTGGCCAGGTCAAAAGCCCGGTGCCTTTCTTCATCCTCATGGGCTTCTATTCGCTCTTGCAGGGCCGTGCCGCTTAAGCCTGACAGGTCAGTGCATTGTAGGGCAAAACGGCTGTCATCAGTGGGTAATACCTGCTGGCGGGGCTCTCCATTAACCGTACAAAATACTGTACGCAAAATTTCGTGCCGACTTAATACATATTGCCAGGCCTTCTCAAAAGCAGTTTTATTTAACTGGCCCATAGCACCCGACAAGGGCATGTTGTAAGCATCGGTTGTAGGGTCAAGCTGGTTCAACACCCACAGGCGGCGCTGCGCCTGAGAAAGGGCATAGTCATTGGCCTGGGCCACAACCGGTATTGTAGCATTGTTTTGGTTCTGCTGTTGGGTCTGCTCTAAAAAGGCAATCAGGCTTGTTTTTTGTTCTTTAATCTCAGCAAGCAATGAAGGGGTTAATGCCCCTTTTGGCGCGTTAATTTTCAATTGGCCATCAGTAAGTTTTACTTTGATGCCTCCATGTAGCAGTTTTTCTACCAGCGTCTGAACCATAATAAACTTGTCGTTAAATTGCTTTTGAGGAATGTCTAACTTAAATAACAGGTAACCCTGGTAATTGTTTAGGCACGGCCGGCGGTTAAAATGTCGTCAATAGCCTTTGCCGCATAACCTATATAAGGCTCAATAAAAATGGTGCCGTGGTCGCCCCCAATAAACCGAACGTCTATCTCAGCATGCAGTATTGACTGGATGTCATCAACCAAATGCTGGTCGTATATATCCTTCCAGGTATCAACGGCCAGTATATGTACCGTATCAGCCTTCACCTCTGGGTAGCTGTAACTGCCATTATACAAAATGGCGTCAAGCACCACATTGTTGTTGTGTTTTAAGTAGTAGGTATCTGACAGTTCTTTGGTAGTAGTTTTTGCAGGTACAATATTGGCCAGCTTTAACTTTTCAAGCATCCGGCCCCACAGTTGCTCTTCGCTGTCAAGGGTTTTCAGCTCCTGAAAAATGTCTTCAGGTTCAAAATGCTCCTGGCATATGTCTCTGGCAATAAAATAAGCCACCTTACGTAATATGGGCTCATAAAAAATTCCTCCGGCGGCCCTTTCTTCGCCCGCTAGTTTGGTAAACAACTCTTGCTGAAAGCCCTCTTTAACCAGGGGCGGGTCAAGCAAAATCATCTTTTCAACGCGGTGGCCCTCCTGGTTCAGGCGGTGGGCTACTTCAATGGCCAATACGCTGCCAGTACAAAAGCCACCCAGCAGGTAAGGCCCTTCAGGCTGCACCTGTTGTATATGGGCCACCGTTTGGCTTACTACCTCTGCAAGGTAGTCGGGGTCAAACCGCATATCTTCCAGGCGAAAGCCCTCTCCACTTTGGGTTAGTGCTGCCAGGTTTGGGGCCATGGGCGGGGCCTGCAAATTATAAAACCTTTGGTTGCTTTGCAGGTAGCCCACCATATCCATAATGCCCAGCACGCTGGTGCCGGGCAGCAAACCACCCAGGGCAGGTATAAAAAATAACGGCTGCCCCTGGCCCTGTGGGTTAATGGCAGCCATGGTTACCTTGCTCATGTCTTTGGGCTTGGCCTTAATCTGTAACTGCACAATGGTGCCAGCCCAACTGTTTTGGTTGTAAACAAACCGAGCCAGGTTTTCAATGGTAGGCTCACCAAAAATAGCCGCCACGGGTATGTTCTCACCAAGGGTGGTGTTCAGGTCATTAACCAGCTGCACGGCCATTAATGAATTGCCGCCCAGCTGAAAAAAGTTATCGCGAATGCTAATTGCATCACGGCCCAGGGTGCGGCTCCATACCTCAGCCATTTTCTTTTCAATAGGGCTGCTGGGCGCTATATAAGTGCCGCTTTCGCCACCCTGGTCGGCAACAGGCATGGGCAGGGCCTTCCTGTCGGCTTTGCCGTTATTCGTTAGCGGCACAGCATCAATAGCCATAAAATAATCGGGCACCATAAAATCTGGCAAAAACTTATTGCAGTGGCTGGTCAGCTCTGCCTGGCTGGTGTCTTTACCACCGGTATAATAGGCTACAATGGCCATGCCCCGGTTTGGCACTTCGCGGGCCACCACAATGGCCTGCTTTATTCTGTGGTTTTGCTGTAATACCTGTTCTATCTCGCCCAGCTCAATCCTGAAGCCACGCACCTTTACCATATTGTCCATTCTGCCCAGGTACTCAATGCTGCCGTCGCTCAGCCACCGGCCCTGGTCGCCGCTGTGGTACATGCGCTGCCCGGGCACAAAGGGGTCAGGCACAAACCTGGCGGCTGTTAGCTCAGGCTTATTGAGGTAGCCTTTGGCAAGGCCGGTGCCGGCAATCATAATTTCGCCTGCAAAGCCAATGGGGCAGGGTTTGCCCTGTTGGTCAAGCACGTAAAGCCTTGTATTGTCTATGGGTTTGCCAATGGGCACCACCCCTTCATTACCGGTGGTGGTATAATGGCTCACATCAATTGAAGCCTCGGTAGGGCCGTACAGGTTATGCAGGGGGGCATTGAGCAAATAATGGTATTTATGCGCCACATCTGGCGGCAGGGCCTCACCACTGGCAAAAACATGCCTGAGGGTGCCCAGGGGCTGGCGGTTGGTAGTTTCAATGCCATCTAAAAACAGGGCCAGCATACTGGGCACAAAGTGCAGCATGGTTACCCGGTGCTGTGCCACGGTTTGTACCAGCAGGGCCGGGTCATAAATCACTTCTTTGGGGCAGCCTGCCATAGTGCCCCCATAACACAAGGGCATAAAAAACTCCCAAACTGATACATCAAACACATAAGGTGTTTTTTGCAATACTACATCTGCCGGGGTAAAGCCATAGGTGCGCTGCATCCAGTGGATGCGGTTTACTGCTCCACTGTGGGGCACCATCACCCCTTTTGGCTTACCGGTAGAGCCTGACGTGTAAATCAGGTAGGCCACATCGGCCGGTTTCACAGCAGGCAGTGCCGCTGTGGTGGGCTGGCTTTGCAGCTGCCCCTGCCAGCCAGAGGCCAGCTGCAACAAGGGCACATCTGTACGGCCAGCGGGCAAGCTCACTGCCTGCTGGTTGGTAATTACCACCTGGGGGCGTGCATCTGCCAAAATATAAGCCACCCGCTCTTGCGGGTATTGTGGGTCTATGGGTATATAGGCTGCCCCGGCTTTAACCACGGCCAGCAGGCAAACGGGCATTTCAAGGGCCCGCTCAAGCAGCAGGGCCACATGCTGGCCAGGCTGCACGCCAAACTCATTGATTAGCCGGTGGGCCAGGGCATCACTTAGCTGGTGCAATTCACTATAGGTAAGGCTGGCATCTTCAAACCGAACAGCCGCCTGATTGGGCCGGGCTTTGGCCTGCTGCACAAACAAGCTGGCCAGTGTATCAGTAACCGGGTAGTTGGCCTCGGTCTGGTTAAAGCCATGCACCACCTGGGTTACCTCAGCGGCTGTCATGAATGATAGCCCTTGCAATGGGGACTCTGGCGCAGCAATAACCGCCCCAATAAAAGTATTGAAATGGCCAGCCAGGCGCAGGGCAGCCGCTTTACTAAACAGCTGGCTGCTACACTCTATGGCTACTTCAAGAGCCGGTTCAGGGCCGTAAAAGTTAAATGCCAGATCATACTTGGCCATGGTTTGGCCATAACGGTACTGGCCACCTTTTTGCTTGTCATTACCTACCGACTGGCTCTGTATATTGCCAGTGCCGCTCATGGGGTTGTCTTCCTGGCTTTCAACCGTCATCATTACATCAAACAACGGGCTGCGCGACAGGTCGCGGGCCAGTTCAAGCTCATCAACCAGTAAATCAAACGGGTAATCTTTGTGTTTCAGCGCTTCTGCTGTTTCAGCCTTTACCTTATTTAACAGGTCAATAAAGGTACCTGCTGTATCAAAAGTGGTGCGCAGGGCCAGCATGTTTAAGTAAATACCCAACTGGCTTTGCAGGTCGGGGTGGTCGCGCCCGCTGGTGGGTGTGCCTACTATTACATCTGCCTGGCCAGTGTACTTAAACAAAAACGCCTTTACCAGGGCCTGCAGCAACATAAATAAGCTGGTGCCATTACTTTTTGCCAGCCCAACCAGAACCTGCACCTGTGGTAAAGGCAGGTTAAAGCTTACCAGCTGCCCTTCGTAATTGCGCACCTGCGGGCGGGGCTGGTCATGGGGCAGGGTAAGCACAGGCAGCGGGCGGGCCATTACGCTGTGCCAGTACTGCTGGTGCTGCTGCATGCCTTCAGAGGCCAGCAGGGCGTTGTGCCAGGCGGCAAAATCTTTGTATTGTACAGCCAGTGGCTTTAGCGGGTTGGGCCGCCCCTGCAAAAAGGCCTCGTACAGGGCCAGCAGGTCTTGTGAAAAAACACCCAGCGACCAGCCATCGGCAATGATGTGGTGCAAGGTTAGCTGAAAGTGCACCATGTCATCTTCAAGGTGCAGCAGGCGGGCCTTTACCAACGGGCCTTCTTCAAGGTTAAAGGTGGTGGTAAAGTTTTCATGTTTGAAGGCGGCTTTGCGTTCGTACCTGTCAGGCAGGCCACGCAAATCGTGGTAACCAATGGTGTATTGTTCGGGTTTTACCGCATGTATTATTTGTTTGGGCTGGCCGTTTTGCTGGGTAAAGGTGCTGCGCAGCACCTCGTGCCGCTGCACCAGGGCCAGAAACGCCTTTTGCAGTGCCGGGCGGTTTACCGTTTTAAAGTCTGTACTGACAGGCATATTAAAGGCCGTGTTGCTGGCCTCTAACTGGTCAAGCACCCACAGGCGGCGCTGGGCATGCGATAAGTCATAAAATGCCTGCTGAGGTAATTGCGGAATGGCCTGGTGCCCCCCCTGCTGCCCTACCTGCTGCAGGTAAGTAATTAATGCCTGTTTGTTGGCCTTCAGTGCTTGTTTTAATACTGGGGTTAGCGCGCCTTTGGGGGCATTGATTTTGAGGTTGCCCTCGTTTACCTTAATGGTAACACCCGCGCTGATCAGGTTTTCTACTAGCGTCTCAATCATAAGACCAGTGTTTCAAGAATTAGTTGTGTAGTAAGTAGTTGATAGTAGTAGCCTTAAACCTATGATTACATAGTTAAGGCTATGAACCTAACCACACAGCATTGGGCATTGTTTAAAGCCAGCATACTTGCCCCTGTTGGGCAGCATATTACAGGCTGCAATTAATTTTTACAGGCAAAAATCAAAAAGGAAACGGGTAGTATAAGGCAGGCAAGCCCTGTTGGCAGGCTTGTATTTTTTACAGGCCAGGGTGCAGCCAGGATGCAGCCTGGCTGTCAGGCCAGGCCCCCATTTTCTAAAAAGCGTTTGGCGCGGGCAGCGGCCAGGTCAAAGGCATCATCAAGGGCGGGGTTCACGCCCCGGCAATGGTACACCACATCAGTGGCCCAGTGCACGTACTGTAGTTTTTTGGCGGCATCCCACTCAATAGGGTATTCTATAATATCACGTATGTTACACACCTTATCGGCTATTTTCAGCTTCTTGGCCGCGTTGGTCAGGCTGGCGGCTTTGGTTACCTGCTGGTTTTTGCGCTCAAACTCGGGCAGGGTCATGTCATCACTCACCTCTAATACAATGCTGGCGGTGGTGGGGCCAAACATTTCTTCAATTTCCTGGGCATTGGTGTGCCCGTCTTCTACCGCATCGTGCAGGGCGGCGGCACACAACAAATCGGCATCTGTTTCCCGGCCAATCACCACCAGCTCTTCTACTACTTTAATGAGGTGGTTAACATAAGGCAGGCGGCTGTAGCCACCACGCCGCTGGTACTGGTGGCAATGGGCTGCAAATGAGAGGGCTTTCAGCACAACAACTGGCAGTTGCAGTGCAGTCTGGGCGGGCATGTTGTTTGTCATGGCTGGGCAGTTGGCAAAATTGGGCTAAGGCAATTACTGGTTAAATGTAATCATTATTCAACTAGTGCCCCTGGTTACAGTGGCGCCTTACAGTAAATTTAACAGAAAGAAAACCGCAGCCAACTGCCACAAACAAGGGTTTATTCAGGTGTTTGGTGCGCGTCGTTTTGCAGCAGCACCGTTCTAATGGCATCGGCATATGACTGCAACTCTACCTCCCTTGTTTTTTTACCCACGGCACTGGCTTCCAGCTTAAAGGCCCCTTTTCGTTTTCTTTTATCGTATTCTGCTGAGTAGGCATTAATTGCAGGCTCTACCGTAAACACGCTAATGCCCCTGCCTGCGGCGTAACTGCCCAGTGAATGCTGTTTGCGCTTACCTTTTACTACTGGCGCTTTTGCCGTACCCAGGGTTTTGCGGTAGGCTTCCAGTTTTTTGATGCCCAGCATGTATTCTTTATAAATGGTTATCATGGCAGTAATCACCTTGTCATCAGCAGGCTTTAAAGTTACTTTGCCTGCCAGGGCTGTTTTTGTTGCTGCAAAGTCACCCTTATGGTCATATACCTGCACCATCAGTTCAAACAAAAAGTCACGGCCGTATGTCTTGATTAGTTTTTGGTGTTTGCGGTACAGCTTTCGCGCCTTGTTCCAGGGTGGATCGCGCCTATCGGCCGACCATACATGGCTTAAAAAATACATCTTATCTAAATCATTACCAGCCACCAGCATGTACTTGCGGTTGTCAGGGTTGGCCCCGCTCCGTTTGTTAATGGCCTTCTCATGGTCGGTGGTGGCATCGGCCTTATCTGCTGCCTGAAAGTTGGCATGTGCCTGCATGGCGGTTTCCAAAGCCAGCCTGCGGTCCATCTCAGTACGCCTTGCATTATGGTACTCTTCCAGGTCCAGGGCAAGGGTTTTAATCCATTGCACAAACTGGGGGCCGTACAAAGCCAGGTAGGCGTCTGCCTCTTGCTCCATGGCTTTTCTGCGCTGCTCATTGACATAGGTGGGGTCACTAAACACCCCAGCTGAGCTGGGCCGCCAGGTGCCATGGATGCTAATGATGCGTTCGGGCTGGTAGGTATTCATGAGCCTGATTAACCGCTGGTTTTCTTCCAGCTTGGTGTCTTTGGGGTTGGTGCTGCCCTTTGCCGGGAAGCCCCTGTTGGTGGCATGCCCCCCACGTTCGCGCCTGGCTTTGGCTTCATTATGAGGGAATAGTACCGGTATGTAATACACGTTAAAGTACGGAGGGCTGCCTTTGCTTTTTGCTGCTTCAAGGTCGCTAAACAGGCGCCGGCCCACCTCTACCCCCTGCCGTTCACTGCCGTGTACCCCGGCCATCACCAATGCCTTTCTGCTTGAAGTACCAGCCATAAACTTTACATCAATGTTCAGGTCTTTGCCTTTTTTGGGTTTGGCCTCTACCGCTTTACCAAGGGTTTGCTTCAGTACGGTTATGGCCAGCCAGGCATCATCTGCACTAAGGTCAGTTTCAAGCATGCACTGTAATGAGGCTTTCTCAGCTGCCTGGAAGAAGAACACGCCCGGGTTAAACGCCAACTGCTTATTCAGCTGCTCAAAAAATGCTAAGATGGGCACCATATCTGTTCTGCCGGCTTTTCTATCAGCAATGAGTTTTCCCATTTTAAGCACCGATGGTGTGGGCCCCACCAACATGCACGAGCGCATTAGCATGCGGCCCAGCTGGGGCTGTTGCTGCTGTTGCAGGGTATGGGTAAGTTCATGGGCCAGCAGGTGGCTGCCCTGTCGGGTATGGGGGTTGTACTGGCCGCTACCAAAATATATATGCTGGCCATGAGTAAATGCGCGTGCGTTAAGCTGGCGGCTCAGCTGGCCGGCCTGGGCATTGGTATGGATACGCACCCCGCCAAAGCTGGTGCCAAAGCGGGCTTCCATATCGCGCTGCACAGGCTGGCTCATGGCGCGGCCGCTGCCCTTGCTGCTGTGTAATGCAGCCTCAATGCCAGTGGCAGCCGGCAGTTCGGTACCACCACTGGGGGTGGCTGCACGCTGTACGTAAGCATTGGCTTTGCTGGGTGCTGCCTGGGCAGCTTTACCCCCCCTGGCCCGCCCTTTGCCCGTGGCAGCGGGCTGGGCGGTAACTTTCTGTTTTACACTGGGCATACCTTTAGTAGCTGTACCTTATAAAGGTAACCTATTAGCCGCACATTGAACACACTGCCCCGCACTGCAAGATTTTACTAAGCACAAAAGTAGTTGTAACGCTCGTTACAAGTAGACGTTACACGCGTAACAGGAATATGTTACGTCCGTAACAAGCAGACGTTACACTCGTAACAAGAAGATGTTACGCCCGTAACAAGTAGACGTTACACGCATGACAAGAAGATGTTGGGCTCGTAACAAGCAACGTTACCGCCCTGATTGTTCGGCAGCACCTTGGTAA
>CAZXTW010000064.1:0-14774 GCA_964643525.1 uncultured Roseivirgaceae bacterium | reverse complement strand
CGCATTGTAAAATCAGGTTCAAAAGAGCTGGCCCTTGAGCTGGAAGAAAAAGGTTACGATTGGATTAAGGAGGAGGTTGCACAAACAGCCTAAACAGCAAAGTACTGATTATGAGCAACCCAACCGCTTCAGACTACCAGGCCAATATTGTTAAAGGGTTCAACACATTTGAAAGCACCCTGAACGGCCACAGCCAAACAAAGCAGCACCAGGTGCGGAAAGAAGCCATGGCCGCCTTTGAAAAAAACGGGCTGCCTGGTGCCAAACACGAAGAATACAAATACACCCAACTGGCCAAAGCGCTTCAGAAAAATATACCTTTTAGTGCGGGCTATACTGAATCAACCCTGGCGGCAGATACCCTGCAACAGCAACTGCCACAGGGGCTTGATGCTTACGTATTGGTGTACTTAAATGGCAAATTCCTGGCAGATGCCTCTACCCTGCCCCAGGCAGAAGACACCCTGCTGGTAAAAGACCTGCAAGAGGCTGACGAGCTGGCACAGCAAACCATTGCCGACCATTTTGGGCAGTATGCTGATTATGAACATGATGCGTTTACCGCCCTTAACACTGCTTTTAGCCTGCATGGCGCATTTATACAAGTACCCAAAGGCAAGGCACCAGACAAGCCCGTTTACCTGCTACACGTGGCTGACACCAATTATGCACAGGTTTGGAACAACACCCGCAACCTGATTGTACTGGGCGAAAACAGCGAGCTATCTGTTATAGAGCACTACGTAACGCTGGGCAACCACGAAAGCTTTACCAATACGGTAAGCGAAGTAGTACTAAAGAAAAACGCCCGCCTGCAATACCATAAAATTGAGCTTGACGCCGCGCCTGCTTACCATGTAGGCAATACCCATATTTACCAGGAGGCTGGCTCAGTAAGTACTGCCCATACCTTTACCCTAGGCGGGCAAATGGTAAGAAATAACCTGAATATTACCCTTGACGATGAGCACTGCGAGGCCAACATGAACGGCCTTTACCTGCTTAACGGCAAACAACATGTAGATAACCACACCATGGTTGACCACCGCCTGCCCAACTCTAACAGCAACGAGCTGTACAAGGGGGTAATTGATGGCGAGGCCACCGGGGTGTTTAACGGCAAAATTTTTGTGCGCCAGCATGCACAAAAAACCAATGCCTACCAATCAAATCGTAACCTGCTACTGTCTGACAAGGCTACCATCAATACCAAGCCGCAGCTTGAAATCTGGGCCGACGATGTAAAGTGCTCGCACGGTGCCACCACTGGCCAGCTTGATGAAGAAAAACTCTTCTACCTGCGCACCAGAGGCCTCGATAAAAAGCAGGCAAGGGCTTTACTACTCAGGGCCTTTGCAGGCGAAATGCTTGAACACATTAAGCTTGAGCCCTTGCAGCAGCATTTAGCGCAGGTCATTGACCAAAAATTGCTTAACCTTGAAGCCCATGGGTAACGATGTGGCACAACCACAACCAACACTTAACATTGAAAGCATTAGGGCCCAGTTTCCGGTATTGCATCAAGAAGTAAATGGCCACCCCCTCATTTACTTTGACAATGCTGCCACCAACCAAAAGCCGCAACGGGTTATTGATGCCTTAGTAAACTATTATACTGGCTACAACTCAAACATACACAGGGGCGTGCATTGCCTGGCTGAAAAAGCCACCAATGCATTTGAAGAAACCCGCCAACTGGTGCGCGGCTTCATTAACGCGGCTGAGGCTGAAGAAGTAATCTTTACCAAAGGAGCTACTGACAGCCTTAACCTGGTAGCCAACAGCTATGGCAAACTGATGGTGCGCTCGGTAGATGAAGTACTCATCTCAGCCCTTGAGCACCATGCCAATATTGTGCCTTGGCAAATACTGTGCGAGCAAAGTGGGGCTACGCTAAAAGTAATACCTATTACTGATGAGGGTGTAATTGACATAGAAGCTTACAAGCAACTGCTGAGCGATAAAACCAGAATAGTTGCAGTAAACCATGTTTCTAATACCCTGGGTACCGTTAACCCCATTAAAGAAATTGTAAAGCTGGCCCATTTTCATGGGGCAGCTGTGGTGGTTGATGGTGCACAGGCCACTGCACATGGTACAGTAGACGTACAGGCCCTGGGCTGCGATTTTTATGCCTTTTCATCGCATAAAATGTTTGGCCCTACTGGCGCTGGCGTGCTGTACGGTAAAAGAAAGCTGTTAGAGGCCATGCCACCCTACCAAAGTGGGGGCGAAATGATTAGTGAGGTTACCTTTGCTAAAACCACTTACAACGAAATACCCTATAAATTTGAGGCTGGCACCCCAAACATTGCAGATGTAATTGGCATGGGCGAAGCAATCAGGTTTATGAATACCCTCAATACGGCCGCATTGGCCAGGCATGAAGCAGAACTGCTAAGCCATGCCCAGCAACAGTTAAACGCCCTGCCTGGCGTGCGCGAAATTGGCACAGCACCCCAAAAAGGCCCCGTATTTTCATTTGTGGTAGACGGTCTGCACCCCTTTGACATAGGCATGATGCTTGACGCCCGGGGCATTGCCGTACGCACGGGCCACCAGTGTACACAGCCCTTAATGCAACAATTTGGTATAGAAGGCACCATCAGGGCATCGTTTTCAATTTACAACACCAAAGCTGAAATTGATGCCATGGCCAATGCACTGAAACAAATCATTGAAAAGGTAAAAAGATAAGCACCAATGACTGTCAACCAGGTACAAGACGAAATCATTGAAGAATTTGAATTGCTGGCTGGCGATAAAGAAAGCATGATATTTTATATCATGGAGCTGGGCCAAAAGTTGCCTGCACTTGAAGAAGCCCATAAGGTAGACCTGAACATCATTAAAGGCTGCCAAAGCAAAGTATGGCTTGTAAGTGACTTCAATAACGGGGCTATTCAATTCAAAGCTGATAGTAATACTGATATTACCAAAGGCCTGGTAAGCTTACTGATAAGGGTGCTCAACAACCGAAAGCCTGATGAAATCATTGATGCCAATCTATACTTTATAGAAAAAATTGGCATGAAGCAGGTCATAGGCTCACAACGGTCAAACGGGTTTGCCTCCATGATTAAGCAAATGCGCCTGTTTGCACTGGCTTATAAAAGCAAAATTGAACTGGCAAAATAGTACTCTATGCAAGAAACAACAGAAACACTGAACCAGCCAGACTTGAAAGACAAGGTATATGAGGCCATTAAAACCGTATTTGACCCAGAAATACCTGTTGATATATATGAGCTTGGCCTTATTTATGAGGTAAACATTTACCCCATAAACAATGTGTTTGTATTAATGACGCTTACCTCGCCCGCGTGCCCCTCGGCAGAGGCTATACCCAGCGAAGTAGAAGAAAAAATCAAAGCCATTGAAGGGGTAAGTGATGTAAAAGTAGAAGTAACCTTTGACCCACCCTACTCACAGGACATGATGTCAGAGGCAGCTAAGCTGGAACTTGGCTTTATGTAAAAAATAACCATAGTAAATACGTATATCATCTAAAAACAAACTATACCATGTATCCTGAAGAATTAGTAAAGCCAATGCGTGAAGACCTGACCGTGGTTGGGTTTGAAGAACTGAAAAATTCTGATGCGGTAGACGGCCATTTGAAAGATCATGCTGGCACCTCGTTGTTGGTAATAAATTCAGTATGCGGCTGTGCCGCTGGTGCCGCAAGGCCTGGTATTAAATACGCCCTGCAAAAAAGCGGAAAACACCCTGATAACCTCACAACTGTATTTGCTGGTGTTGACCAGGAGGCTACCAGTAAGGCCAGAGAATACACACTGCCTTACCCGCCATCATCACCATCAATTGCCTTATTTAAAGATGGACAGTTAATCCACTTCATTGAAAGGCACCACATTGAAGGCCGTACTGCTGAAATGATTGGCGACCACCTGGTAGAGGTTTTTCAAGAGTATTGCTAAAACAGCACAACATAAAATAAATAAAAAAAGAGAGCACCGCTCTCTTTTTTTATTCTATGCTTAATCAACCAAAACTAACAGCTTCAATAATATTTTCAATATCACTTCTATACACAAATAAACTTAAAACGCTCACCAAGGGGCCGCCACGTACCATACGTAGCCAGCCAGAAGCCTTACATCAACACCATTCAAAAACAACACGGCTTCACATTACCCTATATAAGTTAAATAAACCTTAGTTATGAGCGGGCGTAATGCCCAAAAAATCGGAGCTTTATCAGAGTGGCAAGCACCTGTTACCAATTAACCTATGTAACGATGCTCTTTGCTGAGAATCAGGCCAATAGACCTTAGTAAAGCATCCGACTTATTTGAGTTTTAGACCTTGAACACTTTATACCAATAGGCATGCCAAAAAACGTAACTGCTTGATTTTCTAATACTTAATAATAAACCCTAAAAACCTTTAAGCAATACATGTATCAATACCGGACATTAATAGAACGGCATTGTACACATAACCCCGCCTATTGCGTTTCTGCATATTGTATTTCCCTCCACATTTTTTTCGTATAAGCTCCTTGCCTGCCCCTTAAACATTAGCTAGCTGTAGCTATACCGGTGGTAAGGCCATTATTCGTTCATCCTTCGTTCATCCTTCGATTTTCAGCCGCTAAAAGAAAAGCCAACACCCGTTTAAGGCATTGGCTAAGTAAGCTTCACAAAACAGAGGTGAGTTAAAACGAAAACTTATCTTTAAATACCAAAAGCTCGTCTTTAAGCGGTGTATTATTCTGGTAGTTAATATACTCACGCAACCTTGAGTTGGTATCTACCTGCATTTCTCGCAAGTCTAAATGCTGGTTAATAAAAATAAACTCTAACGCCGGGAAAATCTCCTTCAAAATATCCACCACATCCAACACCTGCAGGTTTCTGTCAACCACATTGTAAATGCCAGAAGGTACCAGTGTAAACAGCAAATCATACAACACCTGGGCAATAACGTCAATATGTATGAACGACCGTGACTGTTTGCCACTGCCGTGAATAGAAATTCGGTTATGAAAGTTGGCATCAAACATAAAGCGGTTAATTACCGCATCAAAACGCATATTTTTACTATAGCCGTACACATTGCCTAGCCGTAAAATATGGGTACTGATTTTATTGGTCAGCCGCTGTACATGCTCTTCGCCACGCATTTTTGAAATACCATAAAACGTTCTTGGGTTTAATGTAGAGCGCTCATTAAGCAACGTTTTAGAAGCACCGTATACTGATGTACTGCTGGTGTAAACAAACTGCTTTACGCTGCTTTCTTCAACCGCATACACCAACTCGGCAGTGCCCCAATTATTCACCTGCTCAAAAAAATGTGGGTCATTATTAGCAAAAGGCGTAGTAACCTTGGCCGCAAGGTGAAACACCACATCAACCCCATCTAACGTTTTACGCAACTTACGTGAGTCTAGCAGGTCGCCATGTACAAACTTAATGCGTTCTTTGCCAGGCAAAGTATGCCCTAAAAACAAATTATTGCTTGACTTATCTAAATTGTCATAAATAACAATGCTGGCTACCTGCTCGGCTTTGGCCAATAACTTAACCAGCTCGGTGCCTAAATATCCGGCACCACCTGTAATGAGTATATTCATAAACTTATTTACTTACCAGATCAGTATGCAGGCCACACTCTACCTTATTCAGGCCATACCAGCGGGCCTCACGTTCTTGCATTTCAGGGTCTAAGCGCCTGGTGCAGGGTTCGCAGCCTACACTTTGGTAACCTTTGGCATCTAAGGGGTGTCTCGGCAGCCCGTGCTGTTTCAAATAGGCATAAATCTGCCTGTTGTTCCAGTCAAGCATTGGGTGGAAGCGTACCGCCCCAAACGGCGCAGGCTGCTCTACCTTCATGGCTTTCCGCACAGCACTCTGGTCGGCCCTGATGCCGTTTATCCAAACATCATGCTCCATCAGCACCTTCTCAAGCGGCTGCGTTTTGTTCAAAAAGCAGCAATAATCGGGGTCTGAAGTAAATAGCAACCTCCCATCGGCCCCACGCTGCATATTCTTGGGCATTAAAGGCTTTAAATCAACCAGGTTCTGTAAGCCAAACAGGGCTACTACCTGGTCTCTGAATTGAATCGTTTCAGGAAAATGATAACCCGTGTTAATAAAATATACAGGTATAGCAGGGTCAATTCGGCTAAGCATATGCAGCATGACCAAACTATGCGATTGGAACGATGAGGTGGTAAATAATTTTTTACCCGCCTGTTTGTAAGCATTTATTGCTTCAGTAAGTGCTTCAAAAGTCAATGGAGTAACTGCTTAGTTGATGTATTGAACAGACCATAAAATGCTTACAGCGTGCTGTAAACACTAATTTGCTGCTTTTGCCGAGCAACTCGGTGATTGCAAATATAGCCATAAAGGTTATTGAACAAAGCCATGCGCTGCCAAGCCACTGAATTGACATAAGCACGACATCTGAAAGGCGTAACAATTAAAAAATTTTGAAATACCAATAACCTTCCTTAGCTTTGGCCGTAACAAAATCCAGGAAATATTAGTTAGTTCTCTGTATGAACAAGTTTTTCTCTTATATCAACGCCACTTTAAACACTGCCATGCAGTGTTGTATGTGTTGTTGCTGCTGCTGTAGGATTTACAGCGGGGAGAAGGCTTATTCGATTTATTTCAGAGACCGATGGTAAAGAACTGAAAAAACTGATAATAAACAGAGGCCTTTCCCCAGCAGGGAAAGGCCTTTTTTTTTATTGTCCATAATCATTAATCATGCAAAGCTTTAGAACAGAATTAGAAAACCCGGTAGTTGAAAAAGACATCATTGAGCTTGAAAAAAAGATCAGGCTTTTTCATGAAGGCAACATCGACGAAGAGAAGTTCCGCAGCCTAAGGCTTGCACGTGGTGTGTACGGGCAACGCCAGCCAGGTGTGCAAATGGTAAGAATTAAGCTGCCGTTTGGGCGTGTTACCCCGCGCCAGCTGGTGCGCATTGCAGATATCTCTGAAGAGTATGGCTCTGGTAACTTACACGCTACTACCCGCCAGGATATTCAAATTCACTACGTGAGCCTTGACCGTACCCCTGAGTTATGGGCTAAGCTTGAAGAAGACGACATTACCTTGCGTGAGGCTTGTGGCAATACCGTAAGGAATGTAACCGCCTCGCCACTGGCAGGGGTAGACCCTAACGAACCGTTTGACGTCTCGCCCTACGCCTACGAAACCTTCCGCTACTTTTTACGCAACCCTGTTTGCCAGGAAATGGGCCGCAAATTCAAGATTTCGTTCTCATCTAGCGACTCAGACACGGCCATGAGCTTTATGCACGACCTTGGCTTTATACCCAAAATAAAGGTTGTTGACGGGGTAGAGCAGCGAGGCTTTAAAGTAATGATTGCCGGTGGCCTGGGTGCTGTAGGCATGCTGGCACACACCGCCTATGAGTTTTTAGAAGAAGATAAAATTATACCTTTTACTGAGGCTGTGCTGCGTGTTTTTGACCGCCATGGCGAACGTGCCCGACGCATGAAAGCACGCATGAAGTTTTTGGTAAAAGACATTGGCCTTGATGGGTTGATGAGCCTCATCAAGGCAGAGTGGAAAGCCCTGAAGGTAAAATCATACAGTATTGACAGGCACGTGGTAGGCAATGCTTATGCCGCCCCTGCCATTGAGCTGCCTGCTAACATTACCCCTGTTAACCAGGAGCAGTACAATAAATGGCTAAAAGCCAATGTGCTTGAGCAGAAACAAGGGGGCGTATACGCAGTAAATGTTAAACTATTACTGGGCGATATGAGCGCTGCCCTGGCACGCCAGTTTGCAGCAGTAGCCGCCCGCTTTTCGGCCGATGACATCCGCATTTCTGCCAACCAGGGTTATGTGCTGCGTTTTGTACCTGAACAGGCACTGCCCGCCCTTTACAATGCGCTGCACGAGCTGGGCCTTGCCGAAGCCGGCTTTGATAGCACAGTAGATATTACCGCCTGCCCCGGCACTGACTCGTGCAACCTGGGTATTTCAAGCAGTACCGGCATAGCCCGCAAGCTTGAAGCCGTTATGAAAAATGAATACCCTGACCTGATATACAACCAAGACCTTAAAATTAAAATTAGTGGCTGCCCCAACAGTTGCGGTCAGCACGGCCTGGCAGGTATAGGCTACCAGGGCAGTTCTATTAAGCACGAAGGTGCCGTACTGCCGGCCTTACAGGTAGTACTTGGTGGTGGCAACGCTGGCAACGGGCAGGGCTTTCTTTCTGAAAAAGTCATCAAACTGCCCAGCAAAAGAGGCCCAGAATCACTTAGGGTACTATTAGACGATTACTTCCTGAACGGCAACGAAGGTGAGTATTACCACGATTACTACCGCAGGCAAGGTAAAATGTACTTCTACAGCCTGTTAAAGCCATTGGCCCAGCTTAACACCATTGTACCCTCTGACTATATTGATTGGGGCAATGATGAGAAATTTGCCCTGCACACTGGCGTTGGCGAATGTGCCGGTGTGGTGATTGACCTGGTGGCCACCCTTTTGCTTGAAAGCGAAGAAAAACTGGCCCTTGCACAGGAAACCTACCAAAGTGGTGCCTATGCTGATGCCATTTACCACAGCTATGCTGCCTTTATTAACTCGGCCAAGGCATTGCTTGTGGGCGAGGGTGTAAGCAACAACAGCCAGGCTTCTATCTTGAAAAAATTTCAGGAGCATTTTGTTGCACAGGGCCACTTTACCTTCGAAACTGATTTCGAAACCTGGGTGCTGCGTATTAACCAGCAAGAGCCCAGTCTGACCTTTGCCACCACTTATTTTAATGACAGCAAAGACTTCTTAAAAGAAATTTACGCCTTTAGAAATAGCCAATCATGAAAGCACCCCAACCCACCTTGCCCAGTGCCAATGGTACCCTTACAGGCCAGCCAGCCAGCGTAACGCTGGTAGGTGCAGGCCCTGGCGACCCTGACCTCATCACCATGAAAGGGGTTAAGGCATTACAACAGGCCGATGCCGTATTGTATGATGCTTTGGTGTGCCCTGAAATACTAGACCATGCCCCTGCCCATGCCCCCAAAGTGTATGTAGGCAAAAGGGCTGGGCAACACTCGCACAAGCAAGAGCAAATCAATGCCTTAATTGTAGAGTATGCCTTAAAGTATGGCCATGTGGTGCGGCTAAAGGGTGGCGACCCTTATGTATTTGGGCGTGGCCATGAAGAACTTGACATTGCCCGTGAATATGCCCTGCCCACCACTGTAATACCTGGCATTACCAGCGCTGTAGCCGTACCTGGCAGCCAGCAAATACCTGTAACCAAGCGGGGTGTGAACGAAAGCTTCTGGGTTATAACAGGCACCACCCGCAAAGGCGAAGTATCGGCCGATATGCAGTGGGCAGCAAAATCAAGCGCTACCATACTCATACTCATGGGCATGCGCAAAATCGAGCAGATAATGGAAACCTTCATTAGTGAAGGCAAGCAGAACACCCCTGTGGCAGTGGTACAAAACGGCACCCGCCCTGATGAAAGGTACGGGCTGGGCACGGTAGGCACCATTACCGGTGTAGTTAATGAACTGGGCCTTGAAGCACCCGCTATCATAATTATTGGCGAGGTAGTGAAAGAGCACCCCCAATGGAACCATCAGAAAAAATCTGCTATTTGGATCAAACTTGAAGAGCAGTTAAACACCATTGAATCAGTAGCATAAACAACCCTATGGCAACCCACAGCAACACCCTGTTTCCTGTATTTATTAAGATTGACCAAATAGATATACTATTGGTGGGTGCAGGTAATGTTGGCCTTGAGAAGTTAGAAGCGCTGTTGCGCAACAACCCCAAAGCCAATGTAACCATTGTTGCAGACAGGGTGCTTGAGGGCGTACGCCAATTAATAGCTGCCCACAAGCAGTTGGTACTTATAGAAAGACCCTTTGAAGATACTGACTTAGAGGGGCGAGACCTGGTAATGCTGGCCACCGATAACAGGCCACTGCATGAACACATTAAAGTGTTAACTAAACAAAAGCACATTTTAACGAACGTAGCTGATACACCCGACCTATGCGACTTTTATTTAGGCTCTGTTGTCATTAAAGACGACCTTAAAATAGCCATCTCTACCAACGGCAAATCACCAACTATTGCCAAACGCATCAGAAGCTATCTGGAAGAAGCCCTGCCAGATAGTATGCAAGCCCTGCTTGATAATATGAACCATATTAGAGAACAATTAAGAGGCGACTTTAACTATAAGCTAAAAGTCCTGAATGAGGTTACCGCTGGCTGGTTTGACAAAAACCAACCCAACAAAAACGCATAGTCAACATGACCACTACCATAGATATAGCTCAGCTAAACGATAAATATACCGCATTAAACCCCTTACAACGTATTAGTGCGCTGTATAGTGATTTCGACAAGGTGTTGTTCACCTCGTCGTTTGGCACTACTTCAATCATATTACTGAATATGATTGCCTCAGTAAACAAAAACCAAAAGGTATACTTTTTAAACACGACCTACCATTTTCCTGAAACACTTGCCTACAAGCAGGAAATTACCAGCAAGCTTGGCCTGCAGGTGGTTGATTTAAAGCCTGAGTACTGGAACAACCAGTTTACGCGCCAGTATGAAATTTATAAAACCGACCCTGACCTATGCTGCTCAATTAACAAAACTGAGCCCTTAAACCGGGTAAAGGCAGAGCACGACGTGTGGATTTCGGGCATTATGGGCTGGCAAAGCAACTCAAGAAGCAAAAGAAACATTTTTGAAGAGAAAGACGGCATCATCAAATTTCACCCGTTAATTGATGTTGACGAGGCCTATATTAAAGCCTATATGGCTGAAAACAGGCTGATCACCCACCCCTTAACCAACAAAGGGTTTGCCTCAGTAGGATGTATTCATTGCACCAGCAAAGGCCAACGCCGCGAAGGCCGGTGGGAGGGCACTCTGAAAACCGAATGTGGTTTGCATGCCTGAAAAGTTGATTTGATAACACTACTTTGGCTGCCTTATTGGGCAGCCTTTTCTTTTATGGCAGGGGCTAGTCAATGCAAAAAAGGCTAAAGAAGCCTGGCATATCAGAAAAGAGTGTATATTTAACCTGTTACCCGGTTCATGATCAGTTTCAGGCCCCTCCTACCCGTTTGTACAAGCCCATTGTTTTGCCGCTAAGGCAACTACATAAAATAATTCTTACACTATATAAGGAGTACAGTTAACTTTATAAACAGCACCAACATGAGTGTTTACGACAATTTTGAGACCAATGCCATCAGGCACCAGGCAGAGCGCAGTCAGCACAAAGAACACAGCACCCCCATTTACTTTACCTCAAGCTTTGTGTTTGATGATGCTGAGCATGCGCGTGCATTATTCACTGACGAAGTTGAAGGCAATATTTACACCCGTTATTCAAACCCCAGCAATGACGAATTCATTCAAAAGCTGTGTTTGTTAGAACATACTGAAGATGGCATGGCCACAGCTTCGGGCATGGCTGCCATGTTTTGCAGTATGGCTGCGTTTTTGCAACAAGGCGATCATATTGTAGCTTCAAGGTCTGTGTTTGGCTCAACACACCAGATACTTACCAAAATTTTACCCAAGTGGGGCATTAGCCATACCTATGTTGATATTCATGACAAAGCCGGTTGGGAGCAGGCCATTTTACCCAATACCAAAATGATCTTTGCTGAAACCCCCTCAAACCCTGCCCTGGATCTGATTGATTTGGAGTGGCTGGGCCAATTAGCAGCAAAGCATAATTTAATTTTAAATGTTGACAACTGCTTTGCCACCCCTTACCTGCAACAGCCTGCCAAATTTGGTGCGCATATCGTAACACACTCTGCCACAAAATTTATTGACGGCCAGGGCCGCACCATTGCTGGGGCAGTACTGGGTACCAAAGAAATGATTGAACAGGTGCGGTTCTTTAACCGGCATACAGGGCCGTCATTATCGCCCATGAATGGGTGGATACTCTCAAAAAGCCTGGAAACCCTGGCGGTACGTATGGAAAAACATTGCACCAATGCTTTGGCGCTGGCAGAGTATTTACAACCTAACCAGGAAGTAAACTGGGTAAGGTATCCGTTTTTAAACTCTCACCCACAGTATGAACTGGCTAAAAAACAGATGCGACTGGGTGGCGGCATTGTAACCTTTGAATTAACAGGAGGTGTTGAAAGAGGGCGGTCATTTTTAAATGCCTTGAAAATGATTTCACTTTCGGCCAATTTAGGCGATACGCGCACAATAGCTACCCACCCAGCCAGCACCACTCACTCAAAACTCACTGAACAAGAGCGCCAGGCCGTAGGCATTACCAACGGGCTTATCAGGGTTTCAGTAGGGCTTGAAAATATTGAAGATGTAATTGCTGATATTAATCAGGCCATTAAAGCCACTGTGGCCTTGCCAGCATAGGTACTAACTGCCTAACTGTTTAAGGGTACTACATGTAATACACCCAACTTATTGCATAAACCTGGAACCTTAAGAGCATTTAATTGTTTAAACATTGGTGTCCAACATTTAAACATCAATTGCTACGCTGAAATTAAATATGAAAACAGCCGTTATAAGAAAAGAGCATTTTAATGCAGTACATAGACTGAACAATAGCAATTGGGACGCACCTACTAACGAAGAGGTGTTTGGCAAATGTAATAATGCCAACTTTCACGGCCACAATTATGAGTTGCACGTTAAAGTAATAGGCAAGCCCGACCCTGACACCGGTTATGTATACGATATGAAAGCATTGAGTGACCTGATTAAAGAGCAGGTAACCTCACGCTTTGACCAGAAAAACCTGAATGAAGATGTTGAAGAGTTTCAATCGTTAAACCCTACTGCCGAAAATATTGCCGCAGTAATATGGCAATTGCTAAGGGCTAAGATTGACAGCAAATACGAAATAAAAATCACACTTTATGAAACAGAGAGAAACATTGTCGAATTCCCCGCTGGTTAACGGCCTTGATGTAGATGAAATCGGGGATGACCATGTGGGAACATCTGACGTAACTCCAATACGACCAGATGCCTTTGAGATGGATGATGAACTGAAGATTGAACTAATAGCAAAACACTTTAAAGAAATCATGCACATTCTGGGCCTTGACCTGTCTGACGACAGTCTGAAAGGAACGCCTACCAGAGTGGGCAAAATGTATGTAAAAGAGATTTTCAGTGGCCTGAACCCTAAAAACAAACCAGTAGTACGCCAGTTTGATAATAAATACAACTACCGCGAAATGCTGGTTGAGAAAGACATAACCTTTTACTCAAACTGCGAGCACCATTTTGTACCCATTATTGGCAAAGCCCATGTTGGGTATTACTCTAGCGGCAAGGTAATTGGGCTGTCAAAAATTAACCGCATAGTACAATACTATGCTAAGCGCCCACAGGTGCAGGAGCGCATGACTGTACAGATTGCCAACGAGTTAAGAGAAATCCTACAAACAGATGACGTAGCTGTGGTGATAGATGCCACTCACCTGTGCGTTTCGTCAAGGGGTGTGGGTGATACCAACTCTACCACCGGCACTGCACATTTTAGCGGTAAATTTGAACAGAAAGAAGTTCGAAAGGAGTTTTTAGACTTTGTAAACAGCAAATAATAATATACAACACCTGCAACTGTTTTCTTTATTGATTTGCTTCAATATATTTAGCATCTGAACCAAGTCAATAAAGCCATATGGGTATAAATGAGGAAATCAATCAGAGGCAATTTCGTACCTCAAAGCAAAAAGCATTGATTAACCTCATGTATACCCATAATTTTTTGGTAAACCACATGAACCTTGTGTTCAAAGGTTTTGACATTACCCGCCAGCAATACAATGTATTACGCATTCTTAGAGGGTCACACCCAGAGCCAGTCACTATTAACCTGGTTAAAGAACGTATGTTAGACAAAATGTCTGACGCTTCACGCATAGTAGACCGCCTAAAGGCTAAAGGTTTGGTGATACGAGCCAAAAGCAATAGCGACAGACGCGCCGCCCATGTAAACATTTCAGAAAAAGGACTATCCTTTTTAGAGCGTACCGATGCTGCCGTTTTACAATTTGACGACCTGCTGGCCAACCTGAGCGATCAGGAAGTAAGCACCCTCAATGAACTACTTGATAAAATAAGAGTGGCAACCTGAAGGATGCGTTACTCAAGCCCTGCAATTACAATCCTATTTACAATTAATGTGCAATAGACAGCGCCAGCCAGGTAACTGTTTTAGCCTTGTAAGGTTTTGAGCTTTTACTTTTACATTTATTAATCGTTCATCTATCTTTGTGCGAATTTTACAAAAACGAAATTTTTGAATATGAGTTCCATTTTGTTCTTGGTACCTGCATTTGGTGTGGTAGGTCTCATAATAATGATCCTAAAGTCGGCCTGGGTTTCCAGACAAGATGCCGGCGATAAAAATATGATTGAACTGGCCCAGCACATTGCTTCAGGAGCCATGGCCTTCTTGAAAGCCGAGTGGAAGGTATTGACCATCTTTGCGGTTATTGCTGGCGCATTATTGGCATACTCTGGCACTACGGTAGAGACCTCAAGCCCAATCATAGCTGTTTCATTTCTCATTGGTGCAGTCTTTTCGGCCTTTGCAGGGTACGTAGGCATGCGCATTGCCACCAAAGCCAATGTAAGAACAACCCAGGCTGCCAGAACTTCATTGGCAAAAGCCCTCAAAGTGTCATTTAACGGCGGCACTGTAATGGGTGTGGGTGTAGCCAGCTTAGCCATTATTGGCCTGGGCTCATTATT
>CAZXTW010000063.1:0-15135 GCA_964643525.1 uncultured Roseivirgaceae bacterium | reverse complement strand
AGGGGCCATTACCATGAGCTACAACCTGATACAAACCGCCAAGCAGGGCAAATTCATTGCCAATGAAGATGCCGAAGCTGAAGCCCTTGAAAAGAAAGCCCCGGCTGTGCACCACAGCAAGCACTGGCACAGCGTATTAGAAAGAAAGCCAGTACTATTTACCGTATTAACCTTAATTGCCATTTTAATTGGTGGCGCGGTAGAGCTGGTGCCCACCTTCTTAATTAAATCAAACGTACCTACCATCAGCAGTGTGCAGCCTTATACTCCGCTAGAGGTGCACGGCCGCGACATATACATTAGAGAAGGGTGCGTGGGCTGCCATACACAAATGGTAAGACCATTCCGCTCTGAAACTGAGCGCTACGGCGAGTACTCTAAGGCAGGCGAGTTTGTATATGACCACCCGTTCTTGTGGGGCTCTAAGCGTACCGGCCCTGATCTGCACCGCCTGGGCCAAAAGTACCCCGACTCATGGCACTACCGCCACATGCTGGTGCCAGATGATATCTCTCCCGGTTCTATTATGCCACCCTACCCCTGGTTGTTTGAGCAGTTCATTGATAAAGGCCAAACGGCAGCCAAAATTAACGCCCTGCGGGCTGTGGGGGTGCCTTACCCTGAAGGCTTTGAAAATGAAGCTAATGCCGATCTTGAGCAGCAGGCACAACTCATTACTGACCGCCTGAAAACCGAGGGCATTGATGCTGTGCCTGAAACAGAAATCATTGCGCTGATAGCTTACCTGCAACGCCTGGGTACTGACATTAAAGTAAGCGGCCAAATGGCCAATCAGGGGGGTGATGAACCAACAACTCAACCTGAATAGCCATGTTTAAACACTATTTTGAACGCATACAAAATGTAGAGCTCTGGCCAATCATTTCATTGGTCATCTTCTTCCTCTTTTTCCTGGCACTTACCCTTTGGGCCTTCAGGGTTGACAAGAGGTACATCAATAAAATGAAAAAGATGCCATTAGAAAAAGATGACGCACAGCCCGACGATCAATAAACACAGTGCACAAACAAGGTAAACCCATGAAAACAATTGCAAAAACATTCCCTGCGCTGGCCCTGTTGGTTGCGGGCCTGCTCTACTCAAATATAAGTGTTGCCCAAACGGCCAAAGAGCCCACCTTTGGTGAGCAGCTGTACAATACAATTATGCAGCAGGATATGACCCTGCTTATGGTATCAGCCATGGCCATTATTGTAGCCATCCTGGCTTTGGTGGCATCGGTTTATGTGCTCTCGGCAGTAAGGTTGATGTTGTTTGAACAACAAAAAGCCAATGCCATTGCAGAAGGTAAGCCCGTACCTGTACAACAGCCCTGGTGGCAGCAACTACAAAAAAAGGCCACCAATGCAGTGCCTGTTGAGAAAGAAAACACCATTATACTTGACCACAATTATGATGGCATAAAAGAGCTTGACAACCACCTGCCCCCCTGGTGGATGGCCCTTTTCTATGGCTCAATAGCCTTTGGTGCCATTTACCTGGTGGTATACCACCTGGTAGATGCAGCACCCCTGCCTGCTGAAGAGTATGCTATGGAAATGCGCAGTGCTGAGCAGGCACTGGAACAACGACAGCGCCTGCTTGCCAACAGCATTGACGAAAACAATATTGAGCTGGTTACTGACGAGGCTGTGCTGGCCAGTGGCAAGCAAATATTTGATGAAAAGTGCGCCGTATGCCACGCCAATGATGGTGGCGGTAATATTGGCCCTAACTTAACTGACGATTACTGGCTGCATGGCGGCACGGTAAAAGATGTATTCTCTACCGTTAAGTATGGTGTACCAGCCAAGGGCATGATTTCATGGAAGAGCCAGCTGCCCCCGCCTGCCATGCGTGATGTAAGCTGTTACATTATGACGCTGGTAGGTACTACCCCGGCCAAGCCCAAAGAGCCCCAGGGCAACCTGTATGTGGCCAATACTGGTGCAGGGCAGCCTGAAGGGGTAGCTACTGACAGCACCAGCCAGCAGGTGCAAACGGCTGAACAAGACCAGCCTGCACCGGCAGCAGATGACGAAGTGGCTATGTAAAGCACTAAGCATAAGCACTGACCATGATTACAGAAAATGTATATGCCTACGATGAGGAGTTCCGCGACAGCATAGGCACGGTTGATGCCGAAGGCAAACGCGTTTGGGCTTACGCTAAAAAGCCCAAAGGCCGCTGTACCAACGCGCGCACCATTGTTTCACTAGTACTGATTGCCCTGCTTTTTGCAGGGCCTTTCATTACCGTTGATGGCCACCCGCTGTTTCTCTTTAATATATTTGAGCGCACTTTTATACTCTTTGGGGTCCCCTTCTGGCCGCAAGACTTTAGCCTGTTTGTGCTGGCCATGATTACCTTCGTCATATTTGTGGTACTGTTTACCGTAGTGTATGGCAGGGTATGGTGTGGGTGGGCCTGCCCCCAAACCGTGTTTATGGAAACCGTATTCCGCAGAATTGAATACTGGATTGAAGGCGACGCCAACCAACAGCGCAAGCTCAATAAAAGCCCGTGGACTACCCAAAAAATTATGAAGCGCAGCCTCAAGCTGGCCGTGTTCTTCCTGATTAGTTTACTGGTGGCCCACCTGGTTATGGCTTACCTCATAGGTGTTGAGCAGGTGCAGCAGGTAGTTACCCAGCCCCCCTCAAGCAACCTGGCAGGCTTTATGGGCCTGATGGCGTTTACCGGGGTATTCTTTTTTGTGTTTGCCTACTTTCGTGAGCAGGCCTGTATTGTGGTTTGCCCTTATGGCAGGCTGCAGGGCGTTTTTCTTGGTAAAGACTCTATTGTAGTGGCCTATGACTGGCTGCGGGGCGAGCCCAGGGGCAAGCTGAAAAAAAACAAGCCACAACCGGCCCAGCAGCCAGTACAACAAACTGGCGATTGCATTGACTGCAAGCTGTGCGTACATGCCTGCCCTACCAATATTGACATCCGCAACGGTACCCAGCTTGAGTGTATTAACTGCACAGCCTGTATTGATGCCTGCGACGAGGTAATGGATAAGGTAGGCAAGCCCCGCGGGCTAATCAGGTACGACTCGCACAACGGAATTGAAAAAAAGCAAAAGTTTAAAATTACCCCGCGCATTGCGGGTTATACCGGGGTGTTAACCCTGTTGTTAACCGCACTGATTGTGCTGCTGGCTACCCGTAGCGATATTGAAACTACTGTGGTAAAAGTGCCTGGCACTCTTTACCAGGTGGCTGATAATGGCAACATTACCAACCTGTACAATGTGCAAATGGTAAATAAAACCTTTGAGCCCATACAGGTTAACCTGCGCCTTAAGGAACCCAGCTACCAGGCAGCATTGACCATTATTGGCGAGGCCAACGTAACCATACCTGCCAACGGCACTGCCGAAAGCATTTGTATGGCCGAGCTGCCACCCGAGGCCATTAGCGGCCTGCGCACACCCATTACCTTGCAGTTGGTAAGCAACGGCAGGGTAATTGACGAAATCAATACCAAGTTTTTAGGACCATTACAACGAAAGTAATATGTGGGGACGTGTCATAACATTCAGCTTTATTGGCTTTGCCAGTTTTATATTTTACCTGGTGTATAGCTGCATGCAGGTAGATGTTAACCTAGTATCAAAAGACTATTACAAACAGGAAATAGCTTATCAGGACCGTATTGAAGAACTGAAAAATACGGCTGTATTGCAAAAGGGCTTGCAGGTAAAGCTGCTGCCTGAAAGTGAAAGCATTGAGGTACGCCTGCCCAACCAGTTTGGCAGGCAGGCTGAAGGCACGGTGCTGTGCTTCAGGCCCTCTGATGCTGAAAGTGATTACTTAACGCCTTTAACGCTCGATGCGGCCGGCCGCCAACTGATTCCAGTCAGTAACCTGGCCCCGGGGCTGTGGCGCATTAAGGTGGGCTGGCAGCACAACAACCGCAGCTATTACGACGAGACAGTAATTATTATATGACTACCTGGCTGGTAACGGCTTTGGTGTTGGGCATGGTTGGCAGCCTGCACTGCATGGGTATGTGTGGCCCATTAGTTATGGCCTTAAACCCTAAAGGTGCCCGTTTTACAAGGCTGCTTGCGCACAAACTGGTGTATAACCTGGGGCGTGTATTGGCCTACAGCCTGATTGGGGCCCTTGCCGGGGCATTGGGCTACGGCCTGGTGCAGACTGGCGTAGCCAACATAGTAGCCATTACCATGGGGGGGCTGCTGGCACTAGGCTGGTTGTTGCCAGCCAAACATTACAGCAAAGTGCCGGGGGGCAAACTCCTGGCGCGCCCGGTAAACTACCTTAAGCGCAGCATTGGCCGCTATCTGGGCCAGCAAAGCTACGGCTCTGCCTTTTTTGTGGGCTTTTTAAATGGCTGGCTGCCCTGTGGGTTGGTATACATGGCCCTGGCGGCGGCGGTTACCACCAGTTCGGCCCTTTGGGGCAGCCTGTACATGGCAGTGTTTGGCCTGGGCACCTTGCCCATGTTGCTGGTAGTGGCCCTGGGGGGGCAGTGGCTTAAGCAGAAACTGCCTGCCCGCCTAAACAAGCTGGTGCCTGTTTATGCGCTTATACTTGCATTGTTTTTAATTTACAGAGGCCTGGCATTGGGCCTGCCATTTAGCCCGGCTTTACCCAATAGCCCAGGCGAGCTGCCTGCAGCCACCCTTTGTTATTAATTGCCTGTAGGCGCCAGCCATAGCCATGCTAATTTTAATACAATGTATCAACAGGTTCTTTTTTTATTGGTTTTTTTCATAACTTATAAGGGTATAACCTCAACCAAGTTGATTAAATGTAAATTCCTATGAAAAAGAAATTAGACCTACAAGAACTGAAAGTTCAAAGCTTTGTTACTACGTTTCAAGGAAACAAAGCAGAAACAGCCAAAGCCGGTAACCTTGCCGCAGAGCAGCCCATTGCGGTCATATCTGATGGCGATGCGCATTGTGCTACCCCGCTGCATGGCTCATGCGTACCTGATTTTTCGTGTGGAGGCTCTTATTGCCTATGGTGTAAAATATTGACTGTATAAACCCACTGCTTCCTGTTTTATTAGAAACCGCTGCCACGCAGCGGTTTTTTGTTTACCGCTTAAGCAGTTGCATGCGGTGGGCATCAAACTTGACCAGAATAAAAAGAAGGATAGAAAACGCCCATAATGATGAGCCACCATAACTGAGCATGGGCAACGGAATGCCCACTACAGGAAAAAGCCCTATAGTCATACCTATATTCATACTAAAGTGCATAAACATCACGGCGGCCACACTGTAGCCATACACACGGGCAATGCGTGCCTTTTGCCGCTCGGCCAGTACAATTACCCGCAAAATCAAGGCACAGTACAATAAAATAACCAGCATGCTGCCCAGCCAGCCCTGCTCTTCGCTAAGTGTGCAAAAAATAAAGTCAGTTTCATCTTCAGGCACAAACTCATTTTTGGTAACCAGGCCGTTCAGGTAGCCTTTGCCAGAAAAGCCCCCTGAGCCTATGGCAGTTTTTGACTGTGTTACGTTCCAGCCTGCACCCAGTGGGTCAATATCAGGGTTAAACAGCACTTTTAACCGGGTTTGCTGGTGGGGCTGTAGTACCTCAGTAATAGCAAAGCCTAAACCAAACACCAGGGCAGCAGTAACCAGGCCAGCCCCTATGCTAATCAGTATTCTTTTAACTGACTTGAGGTTAAACAAAATGTAGGCCACCACAATAACCCCAATACCAATATAAATGTACAGGGGAGGCACTAGCAGCACAATTAAAAAAAGAGCAATTAAGGCTAAGCCCAAAATCAGTATAACAGGGGTTAAGCCTTCGCGGTACAGCACAATAACAAAGCCGCTAAACACCAGTGCAGTACCGGCATCGGGCTGGGCCAGAATAAGCAAAATGGGGCCACCTATCATCATAGCCAGCAGCAGCAGGGGCTTTAGCTTATCAAACTTTACATTGTAATGGTGTATATACTTGGCTACCGCCAGGGCAGTGGCAAACTTGGCAAACTCAGAGGGCTGCAGGCCAAAACTCCCAAAATGAAACCAGGAGGTAGCGCCTGATATTTTGCGCCCCACCACCAGCACCAGCAGCAGCAGTGCCAGCGTGGCAAAATACCCGATATACACTGCGTTTGAGCTGTAAAACCTGAAGTCAATAACCATAATGGCCACTATCAGCACAAAAGAGGTGACAATAAACATAAACTGCTTACCGGCTGTAGTACCCAGGTCAAAAATACTTTTGGGGTCGTCAGGCTGGTAGCCTGCCGCATAAATCGTAACCCAGCCAATAAGCACCAGCAGCAAATAAATAATTACTGTGGGCCAGTCGGTGCGGTTTACTATATACTCCTGCTTTCTCAATAGATAAAGTGTCCTTTCTTCACATATTCTTCCATGGCCAGCTCGGCATCCTCGCCCTTCAGGTACTTTTCAATCATTAACCCGGCAATGGCCGCAGCGGCGCGGGCCCCCTGGCCAGCATTTTCAACATAAACTGATACGGCAATCCTGGGGTCATCTTTAGGCGCAAAGGCAATAAATACAGAGTGGTCTTCGCCGTGCGGGTTTTGTACGGTACCTGTTTTACCACACACCTCTATATCTTTCAGCTTGGCGCGGTACTGCCCTGTGCCTGATTCAACCACCTCGGCCATGGCATCAACCACTACCTCAAAGTGTTCGGGGCTTACCCCGGTTTCCTGCTTTACAAGAAACCGTGGCGGCTTTTGGCCGTCAGGGCCAATGCCTTTGGCAAAGTGAGGAATGTAATAATGCCCTCTGTTGGCAATAATGGCTGCGTAGTTGGCCATTTGCAAGGGCGATACACCCAGCTCGCCCTGGCCTATGCTTAATGAATAAATGTTTGAAAACTTCCACCTACCGGTACCATACACACGGTCATACAAAGCTACGGTAGGTATAATGCCGGTTTTTTCATTGGGCAGGTCAATGCCCAGTGTACGCCCCAGGCCAAACCGCAGCAGGTAATCGCGCCAGGCCTCAAGGCCAATGGGCGCTTCTTTAAACGGGCTGTCGGTGCGGTTCTGGTTAATAATGCGCCTGAACGTCTGGTAAAAATAGGGATTGCACGAGTGCTTAATGGCTTCTTGCAAATTATCGTTGGTGTGTGGGCCGTGGCAGGCAATAATATTTCTGTTGCACCTAAACCGCGTTTCGGGTGTAATAACACCCTCTTCAAGGGCAATAAGTGTTTGCAACAGCTTAAAAATAGAGCCTGGCGGGTACACATCGGCCATAATGGGCCGGTTAAACAGGGGCGTTAAAGTATCTTTTGAAAGTACGGTATAATTGGCGCCAAAATTACGGCCAGAAAGCAGGTTGGGGTTGTAAGAGGGGGCCGAAACCATAGTAAGCACCTCACCGGTGGCAGGCTCAAGGGCAATCACACTGCCCACCTTACCATCCATAAGCACCTCTGCATATTGCTGCAGCTTTAAATCAATAGTACTAATCAAATCATGACCCGGCACAGAGGGTTCATCCATCAGTCCTTCCTGAAAGGCCCCTTTTTCAGTACCGTTTACATCTACCAGCAACACCTGCAGGCCTCTGGTGCCGCGCATTTGCTGTTCATACTGTGCTTCAAGGCCGCTAATACCTATATAATCACCACTTTTATAATAGCCGCTGGTATCAGCATCAAGCCTGCGCTGGCTAATTTCACCAATATAACCCAGTGCATTGGCCAGCGCACCGTGGCTATATGCCCTGACAGTACGTGCCTGCACAAAAAAGCCCGGGTAATCAACCAGAAAATCCTGCATGCGGGCAAACTCCTCATGCGAAATCTGCTTCTTCACCACTACCGGTTTAAACCAGCTGCCTCTTTGTTTTAACTTTTGCTCAAGGGTAGCCCTTTCAATACCAAACACGGCACAAAAGCGCGTGGTATCAGGTATTTGCATTTTTTTGCGCACCACCATCAGGTCATAAATGGGGGCGTTGTGTACAATCAGCTCGCCGTGCCTGTCAGTAATCAGGCCTCGGTAGGGGTAGTCAATGTGTTTTCTTACAATATTATCATTGGCCAGCTGGCGGTAATCTTCGTTCAGCACCTGCATGGTAAACAGCTTGATGCTAAAAATGGCTGCCACCAGCACCACCACAAACTGGATAATATATTTTGCGTTTTCGTTCAAAGGCTGCGTGTTTTTTTATAAAAAGCGTACTGAACAATAACAAGCATCAGGTAATTCAATAAAGCACTTAACGTCACTTTCAGCAGGGTGTCAAAAAAGAACCTACTGCCTAATGCTTCAACAAAAAATACAATTATATGGTGCAGAAAAAGTAGCGGAAATGCATAAACAGTAAACCACTGTAGCCCCATATTTTTGACTGATATGCTGGCCCCAAGGTCATAGCCACCCTGCGGGGTTAAAAAGCCTATCCAGTAATTTCTGAGCCAGGCCAGCAGCACACAGGCACTGGCGTGTATGCCGCCGGTATCAGTAATAATATCAATGCTAAAGCCCGTAACAAAGCCCAGCATCATAATAAGCAGGTAGCCGGTTTCCATGGGCAATAGCAGCAAAAAAGCCACATACAAAAAGCAAAAGGCGGTGTCGTACAGAATAAAGTTATTCAGCAGTAAGGCCTGCAGGCCTACGTAGGTCAAAAATGAAATGAATTGACTAACTATGCTTCTGTTGCTCATGAATGCTTATTTAACGCTTACAGCCCCAGCTGTAGCGAATCTTTCTCTGCTTCAAGCCTGCTTTGCACCACATATACATAAGCCAGGCTGTAAAAATCGGTGGCCAGGTCAAGCTCTATATCATAAAACTTGGCAGAGGGCTCAATGCCCACCTTACTTACTTTGCCCAGGGGTATGCCAAAAGGGAAAACAGCGTTGTAACCAGAAGTAACTACAGAATCGCCTTTGGCCACCTCAACATGCCGGGGCACGTACAACAGGGCGGCTTCTGTAGCATTGCCGGTACGCCATGCCGTGGTGCCCACCGTGTTGGTTGGCAATAAGGCTGACGACACGCGCATGTCTTTATGTAATACTGAAACCACCGTAGCAAAATTTTCTGAAACGGCCTTTACCTTGCCCACAATGCCATCGGGGCCAATAACTCCCTGGTTGGGGGCAATGCCATGCAGGCGGCCACGGTTTATGGTAATAAAGTTTTCAGTAAGCGTGGTGGTGTTCTTAATAACCTTGGCAGGTATGTACTGGTACTGGTTCAGTACATAATGGGGCTTGGGCAAGTCACTGCCCGAAAGCAACAACGATTGCCTGTTGCGCTCCAGCTGCTCGCGCAGCCGTGCGTTTTCTTCTACCAGTTGGCTGTTTTCCTGGCTTAGCATAAAGTATGCCCTTACCCCTTCAGTAAAGGCATGTATGCTACCTGCCACACGGTTTGACGAGTTGTAAAAGGCCGCACTGTGGTACGTGTTGTTGGTTATAATTAACCAGCCACAAACAACCTGTAACAACAAAAAGAAAAGCAGCGCACGGTATTTATAAATGAATAAGAATAACCTACGCATGGGGGTATTACTACGACATCAGCACCGCTCTAAAATGATTCAGATCTTTAAGCGTCATACCGGTGCCCCGCACTACAGCACGTAGTGGGTCATCGGCAATATGTACGGGCAGTTTGGTTTTCAGGGCCAAACGTTTATCAAGGCCGCGCAGCAACGCCCCGCCACCAGTGAGGTATATGCCACGGTCGTAAATATCGGCCGAAAGCTCAGGTGGTGAAATCTCTAACGCCTTCAGCACAGCCTCTTCAATTTTTGAAACTGATTTGTCAATGGCAAAGGCAATTTCACTATAAGAGATTTTAATTACCTTGGGTATGCCCGTCATCAGGTCGCGCCCCCTGATTTCATAATCGTCGGGCGCATCGTCAAGCTCTGTCAGGGCTGAGCCTACTTCAATCTTCACCTTCTCAGCACTACGCTCGCCAATCAGCAGGTTGTGCTGCCGACGCATATAGTCTAAAATATCTTTATTGAAAGTATCGCCAGCCACCCTGATTGATTGGTCGCATACAATGCCTGAAAGTGCAATCACAGCAATTTCAGTGGTACCACCCCCAATATCAACAATCATTGAACCTACCGGTTGCTCTATGTCAATGCCTATACCAATGGCAGCTGCAATGGGCTCATGGATCATATACACCTCTTTGGCCCCGGCATGCTCGGCGCTGTCGCGCACCGCACGCTTTTCTACTTCAGTAATGCCCGAGGGGATGCAAATCACCATTCTGTGCGACGACGGCAGAAAATTCTTCTTGTTGTTGTCGATCATCTTAATCATACCCCTGATCATCATCTCTGCTGCGTGAAAGTCAGCAATAACGCCATCTTTCAGGGGTCTGATTGTTTTGATATTCTCGTGTGTTTTTTCGTGCATCTGCATGGCCTGTCTGCCTATAGCCAACACCTTGCCGTTGCTGTTTTTGTCAATGGCAATGATTGATGGCTCATCTACCACGATTTTATCCTTTTGGATAATCAGGGTATTGGCTGTGCCCAGGTCAATGGCCAGATCGCTCGAAAAAAAATCAAAAAAGCCCATGTTGTGTCTTTTTATCTGAACTTTTACTCCTTGCTACCAAGTACTGAAAGTTACGAATTAGTTTTAATATTCCTTGGTTATCGCTTCTTATTAATGCTTAAAGTGTCTGAAGCCTGTAAACACCATAGCCATGCCGTTGGCGTTGCAATAATCAACTGAATCCTGGTCTTTAATTGACCCGCCCGGTTGTATTACCGCGTCAATACCTGCCTGGTGGGCTATCTCCACACAGTCAGGAAACGGAAAGAAAGCATCAGAAGCCATGGCTGCGCCATTCAGGTCAAAGCCAAAATGCTTTGCCTTCTGTATGGCCTGGTGCAGCGCATCTACCCTTGAGGTTTGCCCCACGCCACTGGCCAGCAGCTGGCCATCGCGGGCCAGCACAATGGTATTGCTTTTGGTGTGCTTGGCCACCTTGCTGGCAAACAGCAGGTTGTTAATGGCAGCCTGGTCGGGTGCTTTTTCCGTCACCACCTTCAGGTCGCTGCTGCTGTCTGTCTTCAGGTCGCGGTCTTGTGCTATTACACCGTTCAGCAGGCTCTTATGCAGCTGCGTGGTGGGTAGTGCCTGCTTTTGTTGTAGCAGTATGCGGTTTTTCTTTTTCTTGAGTAGTGCCAGGGCCTCTGCTGTAAAGGCCGGGGCTATCAGCACCTCAAAAAACAGGCTGTGCATGGCCTTGGCAGCGGCTTCATCTACTTCAGCATTGGTTACCAGCACCCCGCCAAAGGCCGAGAGGGTATCTGCCGCAAAGGCTTTTTCATAGGCCTCGGCCACGCAGCCAGCTACAGCCATGCCGCAGGCATTGGTGTGCTTTAATATGGCAAAGGCTGTTTCGCCTGTAAACTCTTCAATTAAATTCACTGCCGCATCAACATCAACCAGGTTGTTGTATGACAGGGCCTTGCCGTTCAGCTGCTCAAACATGGCATCAAGGCTGCCATAAAATACCCCCTGCTGGTGTGGGTTTTCACCATAGCGCAGGGCCTGGCCAGCGGGCAGGCTCACCTTTAAGGCACTGGCGGCACTGCCCTGGGCAAAATAATTAAATATGGCGGCATCATAGTGCGAGCTCATATTAAATGCCTCTAAGGCCAGCTTGCGGCGTTGTTCCAGCGTGGTGGCTCCGTTTTGAGCTTCCAGCAGTTCAAGTACATGGCCGTATTGCTGGCGGCTGCTAATAATCGCTACATCATGAAAGTTTTTGGCCGCAGCCCGTATTAACGAAATGCCGCCAATATCAATCTTCTCAATAATAGCCTGCTCTGAGGCATCGCTGGCCACGGTTTCTTCAAACGGGTACAGGTCTACCACAACCAGGTCAATTTCAGGTATGGCATACTGTGCCAGTTGCTGCCGGTCTTCATCCAGGGGGCGGCGGCTCAAAATGCCACCAAACACCTTGGGGTGCAGTGTTTTTACCCTGCCACCCAGTATTGAAGGGTAGTCGGTCAGAGATTCAACTGCCGTTACGGGTATATTTTGTTCCTCAATAAAGCGCTGTGTGCCACCTGTAGAGTAGATGGTCACACCCAGCGCATGCAGTTTTTGCACTAAAGGGGCTAACCCATCTTTATAATAGACTGATATAAGGGCTGATTTTATGCTAGTATTGGCCATTGGGGTGTTGAATAATGAACAGGCAAAGCTATCAAATTTTGTATTATTTACGTATCAGGCGCTCTAATACCTTTGCAAAGTGTGCATGCTCTAAGGCATGCACCTTTTGGGCAATGGTTTCGGGCGTATCATCAGGGGCAATGGCAGTTGTGGCCTGGAATATCACTGACCCTTCGTCGTAATGATTATTTACATGGTGTATGGTAATGCCGGTTTGCTTTTCGCCCTGCTGGTGTACCGCCTGGTGCACGCGCATGCCGTACATGCCCTTACCACCATAGGCCGGCAGCAGGGCGGGGTGTATATTCACAATATGGCCCATATAAGCAGCTACAATAGCCTGAGGCACCAGCCATAAAAAGCCGGCCAGCACCACCCATTGTATCTGGTGGCTTTGTAAATAGTGCAGTACTGTGCCATTGCCCAGCTCTTGTTTATTGAATACCAGTGTAGGTATCTGGTGGTTGGCGGCCCGTTCAAGCACGTAGGCATCTGGTTTATTGCACAGCACGCAACTAACACAAGCTGTATTTTGCGCTTTAAAGTAAGTAATGATGTTTTCTGCATTTGAGCCATTGCCAGAGGCAAATATGGCTATGCGCGGTAATGGGGTATCCAATAGACTATTTGTGTTACAGGTTGGGTATTTGGTTAAAAAAGCATCATACTTAATAACCCGCACACCATAAGCCCCTTACAAAAAGAGCTTAATTGTGTAAAATGCTTTTTGCTGTCGGCCTTTACCAGTAAATAAGTAAACCAGCCAATGGGCAACAGCAGCACCAGAAAGAAATAGTTCAGGGTGTTGTTTTGGGTATAACGCGCCAAGGCGAACAGCAAGATAATGAAAATGCCCGTGAGCAGGTACAGAAACACCTTTGTTTTTCTAATGCCATACACAATGGGCAGCGTTTTGCAACCAAAGGTGGCATCGCCCCGCAGGTCTTCCATATCCTTAATGATTTCACGTATAAGCGTTAGGCTGCCTGCAAATACGGCATAGGTGTAAATAAGCTTTTCGTAATTAGGAAATAAAATGGCAAACACGGCTACGGCAGCTCCGGTAAGCAGGGCTATTGACAGGTTGCCTACAAAGGGCAGGCGCTTCAGCTGGTTTGAATACAGCCACAATAAAAATATAGCGCCCAGGTGCACCAGGCCAATCTTCCATGAAAGCACCACCCCAATGGCCAGCCCTACAGTGTTAAGGCCAATATTATAGGCCATAACTACACGCCGCTTTAAAATGCGGCCCACCACCACCTGGTCGGGCTTATTAATATAGTCAATCTTAATGTCGTAATAGTCATTAATCATATAGCCGGCGGCGGCTATCATGGTGGTAGAGAGCACAAGCAAAAACAGCCAGGGGTCGGCCAGTACCTCTAGCCACTGCTGCTGTCGGCCTGTTAAAAATACGGCCGTAAAGTACTGGGTAAGCACAATTATGAGCAAATTGCTTACCCGCACCAATTTTATGAGCCCTTTCAGGCCCATAAGCAAAGACTTGTTTTTAGCGATAGCCTGCATAAATTCTACACCAAACCAATACAAATTTAGCGCCTTATGCAGGCATTACAAATAACCCAACAATATAAATGTGCTAACTGGTTAGTTTGCAGTTAGTTACAGCTTTGAGTGGCTGCCATCACAAAAAGGGGCGTTGGCTGTATGCTTACAGGTGCACCAGGCTACATTTTTCTGGTCGCTAATGGTTACCTCTTTGGGTGTAAAGTTGGTGCCCTGGTGGCTGCCGTCACAAAAAGGCTGGTTTTGGCTACGCCCACAGGCACACCACCAATACGTGCCTGGTGCAGGCTTTTCTACTATGGGGGTTTTCTGGGCTATTACTGGCTTTTCCATACAATCAGTTTAGTTTAAGTTGTACTTATATATAAGGTGTGTCTACTAAAACAACTCTTGAACGGTAGTTTGGTTATTAAAAAGCGCACTCAGTTGGGGTACCTTTTAGGTTCAGTACGGCACTGGCGCTACATTTAGTACTAGCTATATAGTAAAAGACCCTATGGGGTCGCAGCAAAAGACCCTATGGGGTCGTAACAAAAGACCCTATGGGGTCATAGCAAAAGACCCTATGGGGTGGTAGTAAAAAACCTTATTGGCAGGGCTGCGCTGCCTGCTGTGGGTGGTGTTTATTTTAAGTACTGGTTATAGTCTTCGTCGTCCACGTCGTCATTGTCATCATCATTCTTATTGGCGCGGTTGGCGTCTTTCAGCAGCTCTTGCACGGCTTCTGTGGCCAGGTCATCATCAGTTACGGGTTTGTCAAACTCAATTTTGCGCCAGGGCAGGGCCATTTGGCCTTTTAGGTGGCTTCTGAAGTCGGTTAGCTGCCAGTCGGCGGTAGTGGTTACGTTTTGCAGGGCGTATAGGGCGGCGTTTTTGATGCGGCGGTTGTATACCCACAGGCCTGCGGCCACCAGCAGTAAAAGTACTACGGCCGCGGCTACGGTAGCGGCCGTGGCCTGGCGCGCCTGCCGCTGCCGGGCCAGCTGGGCCAGTTCCAGCTGCTGGGCTTTTTGCTGCAGTTGCTCAGTTAGTGTGGCTTTGGCTGCCAGCAGCTGGTTGTGCTGGGCAGTTACCTGGCTGGCTTGCTGGTAATTGCCCTGAGCGGTGTACAAAGCGGCCAGCTCAGCATGGGCCAGCCCAGCGGCCTCACTCAGGGGCAGGCCAGCGCTGGCCGTTACCGCCTGTACCGCCACCTGCTCAATACCCTGCCACTGGCCCATACCCAATGGACTTATTAGTGCCGGCTGCCCCACCCAGCTACCGGCTTAGGCCCTTACTGCCCCTTGCCTAAGGGCTTGCCGCCTCAAGAACCTTCAAGGTTTTAGGCCAGAACCTTGAAGGTTTTAAACCAGAACCTTGAAGGTTTTAAATCAGAACCTTGAAGGTTTTAGACCAGAACCTTGAAGGTTTTAGATCAGAACCTTGAAGGTTTTAGTGCCAGCAT
>CAZXTW010000062.1:0-15190 GCA_964643525.1 uncultured Roseivirgaceae bacterium | reverse complement strand
AAATCAACTGTTCACCCACTTTCATTTTTTTATACAGCCCACGCTCTTCTGGCAAATAACCTATTTGCTCAATATGATTGGGCTGCAGGGGTTGCCCCTCAAAATGAATGGTGCCACCGTCAGCTTCAATAATTTGGTTAACAATTCGAATAAGGGTGGTCTTTCCTGCCCCATTTGGGCCCAGTAGCCCAAATATGCTGCCTGTAGGTATCTCCACGCTTACACCATCTAAGGCTTGGTGTGAAGCATACCTTTTAGAGAGGTCGTTTACTTTTAATATACTCAAGTTGACTGCTTTTAGGTTAGCGAATCTGGTGCTAGGCACTTTTGCCTCATTAGTACATAGAAGGTACTGAATATTACAGGTGGGGCTAAAATAAAAAAACAGGCCAATGCCTGTTGCTTAGATTTTCAGCGTAATGGTGTGGCTACTATTTAAAAACGATTTTGCCCAGTGCTACATCAAGGTTAAAAGTAAGCAGGTTATCTGCATGTTCTTGATAAGTTGAATTTACATACACATTACCTTCTGTGTTGGTAAAATCATCAGGTAGCTTTACCCGGCAAAGTGGGCTATTGTTAATCACAACCTTTACTGGGGTGTTAGCGTAAGGCAGGCTTACCTCTAGTGTGCCGGCGGCCACGTAAGCCGTTACATTACTTTTTTCGGCAGGTTTATCTTCAAACCTTAAAGTAAGGTCACCAAAACCAACATCAGCAATAATTGACTTGGCATTGGCCAATTCGGCTCTGTTTACCTGTAATGAGCCAAAATGAACCTGAACAAAAAAAGTATCCATAGTGGCCTTATTCATATGGCCGGGCTGGTACCCAACATTTACGTCGGCGCTGCCGGTGCTTATCTTCAGCTTTTCAACCGCTACACCAGAAAGGTCAATATGTGCATCGCCAATGCCGTAATTAAGGTTTAAGTCAAAAGTTTTATTCTGGGCCAGAAACACCTTCCAGCTGCTTTCGTCATTGCTGTTGTCAGATAAAAACGAAAAGCCCAGGCTACTGGCCAGGCCGGTTTTTTCTTTTTCTTTTACACCAAGCTTTACATACTTACGGTTGCTTGTGGTGTGCGATACAAAAGTAGGTTCAGGAAGTATCTCTGGGTGTTGACCGTATATATTAATAGGGTCGTTGCCATTGGTAGGGCGTAGGCTGCATGAACCTGAGGGGGCAACAAGGTTAAAATGTACCGTCTCAAAATCAGAGTTATCCTCTATTTTGTAGTGACGTTTGGTTTGGGCCTGCGCCATAATTGGCCCCAAAACAAATACTAGAGTATATATTACCAAACCTTTCATGCGCCTTTTGTAACGCATGCTGTGCAATAGGGTTTCACTTACTGGCCAGAAAATGGCAAAAAATGTAAGTTCTGATAAGAAATAATTGATTTAAAGTAAAAAAAAGGTCAGCGAGTGTAACACGCTGACCTTAAAGGATGTATTGCTAAAAGAATTCTCTCATCTTTTCAAAGAAGCCTTTCTCGCTTTTGCCAGGATCAGGCTTAAAGTTCTCTGACTTGCGCAGGCTTTCAAGCTTTTGCTTTTCATCTCTTGAAAGTTGCTGTGGCGTCCATACGTTTACGTGAATCAACTGGTCGCCTTTACCATACCCGTCAAGCTCTTTAATACCCTTACCACGTAGCCTGAGCATTTTACCACTTTGGGTGCCGGCATCAATCTTGATCTTTACTTTGCCATCAATCGTAGGTACCTCAACCGAAGCGCCCATGGCAGCATCAATAAAGCTGATGTACAGTTCGTACATCACGTTATTCCCTTCTCTGGTAAGCCACTCGTGCTCCTTCTCCTCAATTAAAATCAGCAGGTCGCCGGGTATGCCGCCTCCTGGGGCTTCGTTGCCTTTGCCCTGCATGCTTAGCTGCATCCCCTCACTTACACCGGCGGGTATTTTAATGGGTATTACCTCTTCTTTTGATTGCAGGCCAGAACTGTCAACACCAGGGGGGCGTTGATCAACAATTTTACCAGTACCCTGGCAGGTGGGGCATGTAGAGGTTGAAACCATTTGCCCCAGCATAGTATTCACCACTTTTCTTACCTGGCCGGTACCCTGGCAGGTGGTACAGGTTTTATACGTAACGCCATCGGCAGAAATAAGCCGGTTAACCTTTATCTTTTTCTCAACACCGTTGGCAACCTCTTCCATGGTAAGCTTGAGCTTAATGCGCAGGTTAGAACCTTTTCTGCCCCTGCGCGAGCTGCCACCACGGCCGCCACCAAAAAAGCTTTCAAACGGGCTGCCTGAACCGCCGAATATATCCCCAAACTGCGAGAATATATCTTCCATATTCATGCCGCCGCCACCGCCGCCAAAGCCGCCGTTAACACCCTGATGGCCAAAACGATCATAGCGTTGGCGCTTTTCATTATCGCTCAGCACCTCATATGCTTCGGCAGCCTCCTTAAATTTCTCCTCTGCACCGGAGTCGCCAGGGTTTTTATCAGGGTGGAATTTAATGGCTATTTTGCGGTAAGCCTTTTTAATTTCGCCAGCTTCCGCATTTTTATCAACACCCAGTACCTCGTAGTAATCTCTTTTAGACATCCTTTGTCATTTAAGGTTAGCGCTAGTATGCCATTGGCATAATTCAGGCCAATATATACTGGCAGCGGTTGCAGCCCTTAGGCACCAATCACCACCTTAGCAAAACGTATTACCTTTTCACCCAGGTAATACCCTTGCTCAATTACATCTACAATTTTACCTTTCAGGCCTTCTTCAGGGGCAGGTATTTGAGTAATGGCCTCGTGCAACTCAGCATCAAAATCTTCGCCAACACCAGCTTCCATACTTTTAAGCCCCTTTTGCTCAAGAATGTTCTTAAACTTATTTTGAATGATTGACAGCCCCTCTTGCAAGGGCTCCTTCTGCTCATCGCCAGCCAGGCTTTTAGCGGCCCGCTCAAAATCATCCAAAATGGGCAGCAAAGCATTCATCAGGCTTTCGGTAGCCGTTTTCTTCAGCTCAAGTTTTTCTTTGGCTGTACGGCGCCTAAAATTCTCAAACTCAGAATACAACCGCAGGTGCTTGTCTTTGGCCTGGGCCAGCTCTGCACGCAGTGTTTCGGCCTCATCTTCTTCAATTTCTTGCTCAGCAGCATTGGCTTCAGCGGCATCAGTGTTAGCCTCAGCAGTTTCTTCTGCACCCTCTTCTTGTGCAGCCTCTGTACTGGCTTCGGGTGCTTCTGGTGCAGTGGCATCTTCGCCCTGCGCACCATTTGGCTCAGTGGCTTGCTCAGTAACAGTCGCCTCGGCGTTGCCAGCAGGCGTCTCTTCGTTCTTTTCCAAGTCTTTTTCGTTAGAACTATCCATTCTATTAACCTGTAATTCTATTCAACAAAACGTAGTGTGGGGCTTCAATAACTTTGCCAAGGCCTCATTTGCTGACAACTTGGCACCTGCCTGCTATTGCAAAGCCTGCCAAATCATGTCTTTTAGCTGCTGTATATTGTAATTACTCACTGACGAGATAAACACATGGGGCACTTTTTCGGGCAGCTCTTCTGCCACTTCGGCCATTAACTCATCATCAAGCAGGTCGGCCTTTGAAATGGCCAGCACACGCTGCTTGTCAAGCAGCTCGGGGTTGTACTTTTTAAGCTCACCCAGCAGTACCTCATATTCCTGGGCAATATCGTTGCTATCTGCAGGTACTAAAAACAACAGGGCGGCATTGCGCTCTATATGCCGTAAAAACCGAATGCCCAGGCCTTTGCCTTCAGCAGCCCCTTCAATAATACCGGGTATATCTGCCATTACAAACGACTGGTAGTCGCGGTAAGCCACTACACCCAGGTTGGGCACCATAGTTGTAAAAGGGTAATCGGCTATTTTGGGCCGCGCTGCCGATACGACTGACAGCAGGGTAGATTTACCGGCATTGGGAAAGCCCACCAGCCCCACATCGGCCAGTAGCTTCAGCTCAAGCACCACCCATTGCTCTGCACCGGGTGTGCCGGGCTGCGCAAAGTGCGGGCTTTGCTGTGTGGCGGTTTTAAAATGGTCATTGCCCAGGCCACCCTGCCCACCAGGCACCAGCACATGCTGCTCACCTTCGGCAGTTACTTCAGCAATAACCTGGCCTGTTTCGGCATCGCGGGCCACCGTGCCCAGGGGTACTTCAACTACCTCGTCGGTGCCTTGTGCGCCAGTGCTGCGGCTGCCGCTGCCATTTTCGCCATGGCCGGCCCTAATGTGCTTGCGGTACTTTAGGTGCAGCAACGTCCACAGCTGGGGGTTGGCCTGCATTACAATATGGCCACCCCGGCCACCATCGCCACCATCGGGCCCGCCCTTGGGCACATGCTTCTCACGCCTGAAATGCACTGACCCTGCGCCGCCATTGCCAGAACGGCAGCATATTTTTACGTGGTCAATAAAGTTACTTCCAGACATGCCAGTGATTAATTAAGGTGGGTATTGAAATTAAAAAGGCCGACAAACAGTTACATTCGCCGGCTCTAGGTGCATATGTTAGCGTGGTAAGAACTACCACATATTAAAAGGAGTCAATTACGCTGGCTATAGTTCCGAATATAGCTTCTATTTGCCCTACGCCATCAATATTATTGAACTTGCCCTGCTGCTTGTAGTACTCAGCTACTGGCAGGGTTTCATCGGCATACACCTTCAGGCGGTGGCGGGCCTTGTCTTCATTCTGGTCATCAGCCCTGCCCGATGTTTTACCACGGGTAAGCAGGCGGCTAATCAATTCTTCATCAGGCACCTCCAGGCATACCATGCCAGCTATTTTGGTGCTTTTACCTTCCAGCAGGGTATCAAGTGCTTCGGCCTGTGGCACCGTACGGGGGAAACCATCAAAAATAAACCCGGTAGCATTGGGGGTATTCTTAATCTTATCGTCTACCATGCCTATCACCACCTCGTCGGGCACCAGGTTGCCCTCATCCATGTATTTTTTGGCCATTTGCCCAAGCTCGGTCCCTTCGCTTAAGTGTTTTCGAAACAAATCACCAGTACTAATATGGGTCAGCTTATATTTATCTATAATCTTTTCGCTCTGGGTACCTTTTCCAGCGCCGGGGGGGCCAAATAATACAATGTTTAGCATAGTGTTTTCGGGAATTCTGTAATTAGGTAAAATAAAGCGGCAAATATAGCATGAAATGCAGAAAGCTAAACCAGCCCGCTATTCATTTATCTGATAAACATCTTTTAAGTTTCGGCCATAGCCATCGTAATCAAGGCCAAAGCCTACAATAAACAACTCTGGTATGTCAAAGCCTACATACTTCAGGTTTAGAGGCACTTTTAGTGCGGTGGACTTTAAAAACAAGGTGGCAATTTGTATAGAGGCCGGCTTTTTACGCGAAAGGTCGCTCAGCAGGTGCTGCATGGTCAGGCCGGTATCAACAATATCTTCAACAATAATAATGTCTCTGTTTTCAACATCAATATCAAGGCCCAGCACTGAGCTTACCTTGCCGCTGCTTTGGTCTTTCACGTATGACTTTACCTTCATAAAGGTAATTTCACTGGGCAGTGTTACTTCCTTATACAGGTCGGCAGCAAACATAAAAGCCCCGTTTAATATACCCACAAAAATGGGCTCCTTGCCCTGATAATCGTCATTAATTGCTTTGCCAAGGGCTATAATGCGCTCTTGAATCTGGCCGTAGGGCAAATATGGCTTAAACTGTTTGTCTTTAACGGTTATCAGGTTGCTCATAAAAACAATGCTTACTTATTGGGTTGCTAAATACACAATTCATTCAACTAAAGCCAGTGCGGCCTAGAGTTTTTCCATCAATAGCGTGTAGATCTGAATCATACTGTCAATATCAGCCTTGTGCACCTTTTCATTAGGGGTGTGCACAAAATCTTCAGCGGCACCAATAAAGCACCAGTCTATGGGCAGGTGGCTTAGCTGCAGGTCTTTACCATCGCTGGCACCTGCGCCTTCAACCTCTAGCTGGTAGGGTATGCCGCTATTGGCAACAAGGCTTAAAATACGTTCAATATACACCCTGCGGGGTATGTACCTGTCGCGCAGTGAAATGGCGGCACCCAGCCCGTGCTGCACCCCTTCGGTTATCCAGGTAATGTCACTTACCAGGGCCTGCCTAATGCCATGCTGTTTATAACACCAGTTGGCCAGGTAGCCTACACTGCCCCCACCATGCTCTTCATAGCAGCTAAAGGCAATGGCACCGTTTTGCAGGGTTTCGGCCACCTTCAGCGCATTATAAACCCCAAGGCGGTTGTCAAGGTAGCATGACTGTACAAAATCTTCCGTTTCTCTAAAATCACAGGCAAATACCAGCTCGGTGCCGCGCTCAATGCCCCGCCCAAACTCATAGCTCAGGGCATTATTTTCATCAACTGCCAGGGTGCACTCAATAGGGCCTAAACCGTCTTGCCCTTGCAGTTGGTAGCCATTTTTTACATCAGGGCCACCAATAGGCACCAGTTGGTTGTTGTAGCGTACGGTAAAACCAATGCTATCCATATGGGCATAAATGCAGGTACGCGGCTGGCCAAACACCAAAATAATACAGTCATGAAATTCAGGGCCGGTTACCACTGCTGGCTTTACCGCCCATTGTGCCTGGTTGGCAGCCACATAATCTAAAATAAACTGTTTCATGGCGCCTTCATTGCCCGAGGGGGCATGTACACGGCAAAGTTGTTCCAGTAGTGTCATCATCTTGGTGGGTACGCTATCAATAATCAGGTCGCGAATATAGCTGCTTTTGGGCAGTTCAGCCCATGGCTGTACTTGAACTAACCCGTGGCAGCCATACAGCCGCCAATACAACAAAAGGCAGCCCCTTAAATGATATGTTGTATAATTTTAAGGCAGGCCGCCAGAATTGATTGGCGTTGGCAGGGCCTTTAAAAGTGGCGAAATGCATAGATTTTAACAAAAATTTCATTTTATTGCTAATAAATTACATGAATGTATTAACCTTACAGCCTGATTAACACGCTGTAGGGGCATTCTTTTGCAGCATCCCTCACTAACCGTTCACGCACTTTCTGACAGATATGGAGGTATTTGTACTGAATAAAGAAAACTCTATCGCAGATCAATTCCTTGCCGAATTGCGTGATGTAACTATTCAAACCGATAGGTTAAGGTTTAGAAAAAATTTGCTCAGGCTAGGCCAGATCATGGCTTACGAGTTATCAAAAACACTGCGTTACAGAAACACCACCGTTACCACCCCTTTAGCCACCGCCAACAGTGCGGCCATTGATGAAGAGGTACTTTTATTAACCATTTTGCGGGCGGGGCTGCCCTTTTATGAAGGCTTTCTTGATTATTTTGATCGGGCCGATACAGGTTTTGTAGGAGCCATGCGCACAGAGGCCAACAATATTAGCGCCATAGAAGCAACTGCTTCATACACAGCCAGTCCTGATACCAACAATAAAACCTGGGTAATTATTGACCCCATGATTGCCACCGGTAAGTCCCTCCTAAAATCAATCAACAACCTTTTAAAATTTGGCCAACCCAGCTATATTCACATTGTTAGCCTAATATGTGCACCAGAAGGTGTTACTTATATTAAAGAAAATTTGCAAAGCCCGTGTCAAATGTGGACTGTTGCCATGGACCAGAAGTTGAATGAAAAAGCATACATTGTGCCTGGCCTTGGTGATGCAGGAGATTTGTCGTTCGGCAAGAAAATCTGAGAAATAAATGTATTTCGATATACTTTTACTGCTCACCGGCCTGTTTATACTCATTTTAGGAGGCGACTTTCTGGTTAAAGGCGCCTCTAGTATAGCCCTGCGCTTGCGTGTAACACCGCTGGTGGTAGGGTTAACTATTGTAGCTTTTGGTACTTCAGCCCCCGAGCTGCTCATTAGCGTCAAATCTGCCCTTTCAGGCAGCCCTGACCTTACAATGGGCAACGTAGTGGGCTCAAACATATGCAATGCAGCATTGGTATTGGGCGTTACCGCCCTGATATCGCCCATACAGGTTAATGCCGATAGCCTTAAAATAGACTGGCCCGTAGCCATGGGCAGCAGCACTTTGCTCTACTTTATTGCCCTGACAGGCTCTATCACTGCGGTTGAGGGCATCATTTTCGTTTGCCTGCTGTTAACTTACATTGTGTTTTTAATTGTTAAGTCACGCAAAGACAACCGGGCCCTGAAACAACTTGAAATAGAACCTGAGCTGGAAGAGGGCCCCTCGTCAAGTTCATGGAAAGACCTCATTTTTATTGCACTCGGCAGCCTAGGCCTGTATTATGGGGCCGAGTGGTTTGTTGGGGGGGCCAAAGAGCTGGCACAGGGCCTGGGCGTGCAAGAACGCATTATAGGCATTACCGTACTGGCCCTGGGCACCAGCCTGCCTGAATTAACTACCGCAATTATTGCCTCATTAAAAAAAGAGACTGATCTGGCCTTGGGCAACGTGCTGGGCTCTAACATTTTTAATGTGCTTTCAATTCTGGGCATTACCAGCCTGATTAAAACCATTGATGTGGCCGAAAAAATTGTGCAGTTTGATATGCTCTGGATGTTGGGCATAACCCTGGCACTGCTGGTATTTATGTTTACCCGCCGCATGGTGCACCGGTGGGAGGGGGGGCTGCTCTTGTCCATTTATGGTTTTTACATTTACTTGGTCATTGTGTCGTAACAGCACACAGTCAAATCTTTTCAAACCTTTTATTGTGTTGGGCTAGCCGCTTATGTGGGAAGAAATTGCAAAATACCTTACCGTTTTATTTGTAAGCATGTTTAAATTCATTGGTGGGCCACTGGCAGGTAAGGGCTTTGACTTGCCTATACTAGTAACCATACTGCTAACGGCGGCTGGTACCATGGCTACCGTAGCCATTTTGAACTATGGGGGCAAGGGGGTAGTGCAATGGGTAAAGCGCAAGCTTATTAGAAAAAAACGCACCTTTTCACCCAGAAGCAGGCGTTTTGTGCGCATCTGGAACAACTACGGCGTGCAGGGCGTGGCTTTTCTTACACCCCTTATTTTAACGCCTTTAGGCGGGGCCTTAATAACGGCTGCCTATGCCGCCAACCGCTCTAAGGTAATGCTGTACATGTTAATCAGCTCTTTAACCTGGGCTACCATACTAACCATTGGTGTATACTTTTTTGCTGACCTGTTTATATAGGCCCTACATTTTGTATATAACACTTTTCTGAACTAATTTTTACTGTTTTCTTTTTTCTGTGTAGTGTTACCCATGCAACCACGCCATTATGCGCATTACTAAGCTTCTACCTATTCTGTTTACCTTAATTTTGTTGGCTGCCAGCAGCCACCACGCCAAAGCCAACCACATTGTGGGGGGCGAGTTTGAACTGGTGTATCTTGGTGATTTTCTGTATGAATTGCGCCTCATTCAATACCGTGATGCTGCGCAAACAGCCAACCAGTTTATTGACCCTGACGTGCTGGTTAGCTTTTTCCGCAAGCGTGACAATGCCCTCATCAGCGGCCCCTTAACTGTACCTTTTCAAGATACCGTACTGGTTGAATATAGCCAGCCAGACTGCGCCATTGGCCAGCTAAGTACCCTTAAGGTAATTTACTCAACCACAGTACTGCTTGACCCAGATAATTTTGACGACCCTGAAGGGTATTATATAGCCTATGAACGGTGCTGCCGCAACCTGGCCGTACAGAATATTATTGACCCTGGGGCGGCTGGTCAAACATATATACTTGACTTTCCGCCGGTGGTTAAAAATGGCGAGCCATTCATCAACTCATCGCCCATTCTGTTCCCGCCCCTCTCTGACTATGCCTGCCAAAACCAGTTTTTCTTTGTTGATTTTCAGGGCTCTGACCCTGATGGCGATTCGCTGGTTTACTCTCTGGTAGCCCCCATAAACGGCTTTTCTGACCAGACTGAGCCCGCCCCTGTGGCACAGCCGGGCCCTTACCCCCTGGTAAATTTTGTGAATGGTGTTGGTGTTGACAATATGGTGCCCGGTAACCCCGCCTTGCAAATAGATAGTGCCGGGCTGCTAACTGTTACCGCAGCCAATGAGGGGCTGTATGTGTTTTCAGTATTGTGTGAAGAGTTTCGCGATGGCGAAAAGATAGGGCAGGTGGTGCGTGACTTTCAAATGCTGGTGGTGTTTTGCCCTGAGTTTGAAAAGCCCGCCCTAAGCATTAAGCGCAAAAACAGTGATATTTTTCTGGTTGATAGTGATACGGTAACGCTAAGGCCGGGCGATGAGCGCGGCCTGGAATTGTTTATTACTGACCCCGACCCCGACTCAAGGGTATCTATCAGGGCCAAGCCCGTCAACTTCAGGGGGAACATCAATGACATTTTTACCATAAGCAACGGCTTTATTTCTGCCCCCGGTGGTGTGGCCGAGCTGGAAGCCCTGTTGCCTGAATGCCCCCTGGGGGGCGTACCCGTGGCGGTGGTTGATTTTATTGCCATGGATGATGCCTGCGCCGTGCCCCTGATGGATACGCTCAGGCTGGCCATTGAAATTATACCGCCACCCAACACGCCCGCCCAATTTACCAATAACGACACTGATGTGCGCAACATCAGGGAGGGCGATCTGGTGCAGCTAACGGTAGAAGCCCTGGATGCCGAGAATGACTCAATGGTGTACCAGATTATTCCCGTTGATTTTGACCCCGCTGAGTTTGGGCTGAACATTACCGAAGTAACCAACACGGCCGGGCGCATTGAGTTAAATCTTGATTGGGATACCGACTGCCAACGGTTTGACTTTATTAGTAAAGATGCCTTTGATATTTTGTTTGTGGTGGAAGACCTGGACCTGTGCGAAGATGAAGAGCCAGATACCATTAGCGTAACTGTTAATGTTGAGCTGCCCCCAAATACTGACCCTGTAATTAGCGCCACCATACCTACCGATGGCACAGTGCTTACCCTGCCGTTAAACTCGGTGCTTGACTTTAATGTGCTGGCCAATGATACTGATGGCGATGTGCTGACCATTGAAGCACTGCCGCAGGGCTTTACCTTAGCCGGGGTGGGGGCTACTTTTAATAGCGTAACCGGGCAAACTTCGGTACAATCGCCCTTTCGGTGGAACATTGGCTGCCAGGCATTTGACCTGAGCCAGCGCGATACGTTTGATATTGTGTTTATAGCCACCGATGAAGATAAGTGCAAAGAGCCCAATGCAGATTCAATTACAGTGAAGGTAAGGCTAACCCCACCACCCAATGAAACCCCCTATTTTGACAACAATGGCAGCGATACCCTGGTGGTGCGCCTTGAAGCCGGGCAGGCATTAGATGTACCTATTGTAGCACGAGATGATGACGGCGATTTGGTAACCCTGCAAATTACCAGCCTGCCCCCATCATTAACCCTGGCAGATGTTGATTTTACTGACCGCACTGATGTGGGCCGGGTTACCTCAAGCTTAAGGTGGCAAACCGGCTGCGGCAACCTGGGCAGTGACTTTACTGAGTTGACTTATGCCTTTGGCTTTACGGCCACTGATGATGATTGCTTTCTGCCCCTTGACACTACGTTTACCGTACTGGTAGAGGTATTTAACCCCGACCCCAATTTTGACAATGTAATGCCGGCCAACGTATTTACCCCTAATGGCGATGGCACCAACGAGCAGTACTTTATACCCTCATTACCGCCAGATAATTGCCGCGATAAGTTTGAGCGCATCAGAATATTTAACCGTTGGGGCACTAAGGTATATGAGGCTGATACCCAAACCTTCAGTTGGGATGGCAATGGCGTATCGCAAGGGGTGTACTTTTACTTAATTGAGTACAACAACTTTGAGTACCGGGGCTCGTTATCAATTATTCGTTAGCGGTAGTTGCTTCGCTGCTGCTGGCCTGCCTGGCCATTTTCACAAAGCGGAACGACAAAAAGAAGATAACCAGCAATATGCCAGCCGCCAGCAAAAAGGTATAGCTGCCCATTTGCCCATATAAAAACCCACCAGAAATTAGCCCAATAATACTGGCCAGGCTGCCAGCACTGTTGGCTGTGCCCTGTACAGCACCCTGCTGGTCTTTACCAGCCGTTTTGGCTAATATTGATAAAAACGAGGGCCACATTAACCCGTTGCCCAGGGCAAACAGCATCGCCGCTACATAACTGAGTACGGGGCTTGCCAGGCTAAACAACAAAAAATTACCCACCAGCAGCAGGCTGCCAATAATAACCAGGGCATGGTCAGTAAACTTACCAGAGAGGTACGACAGTACCGGGCCCTGTACAACAATCATCATACCGCTCAGCACAGAAAAAAACAGGCCCAGCTGTAGCGTATCCCACTGCAATTTGGTGCTGGCATGCAGCGGAAAGCCCGCATAGAAAAAGCTAAAGCCTAAAAAGGTTAAGAAATAAATCAACAGCAAAAAGGGCACATTAGGCAGCTGTAACATAGCTCTCAGGCCCTTTTTAGGGCAATCGTCAAGCTCGTAGCACTCTTTGTGTTCTACATTAAACAGCTTGCGTATCCTAAACCGGCGCAGGTCGGGCTTTACCAGATCGGTTTTAGTTTCAGGCAGGTGGAACCAGATCATGTACATGGCCACCATTGAAATGGCAGTGGCTGCCAGCACAGGCAGTGTTTCTTTCAGGTAAGTGGCCCCCAGCACACCTGCAATGGCAGGCCCCAAAATAAACCCCAGGCTGCTGCTCATGGCCATTTTACCAAAATTGGCCTTGCGGTTGCTGTCGTCAGATACGTCAGAGAGGTACGCATTGGCCACTGATACATTGCCACCCGTCAGGCCATCAAGCGCACGGGCTAAAAACAACACAATCAAAGGCAGTGTAATAGTAAACGTGCCGGTTACCTCACCGCTAACCTGCGTCATTTGGGTTATGGGCAGGGCCAGGGCCACAATAAACAACACCCAGGCCAGCAGGGTGCCAGCCTGGCTCAACAGTAAAATCCTTCTGCGGCCGTAGCGGTCGCTCCACCGGCCAAGCACGGGTGCCCCAAAAAACTGAAAGGCCGGGTACACCGCCCCCATAATGCCATACAAAAACTCATTGCCCCCAAACCGGGTAACCAAAAACACCAAAAAAGGCATAATAATGCTGTAGCCCAGCATGCCAATAAAGTTTACCATCAATACGGGGTAAACTGATGGGGTAGGTGGGGCAGTGGTTGTTGTGGCCATTGGGTTAACTTAATAGCAATTGAATATCTTCAGAGTAGCTGGGTATGGCGCCCCGGCGTGAGGCTACATATCCGCCCAGGCGGTTGGCAATATTGGCAGCCTCGGCGGCATCGGCATTTTTAAAATACTGGGTAACAAAGGCCGCACTAAAAGCATCGCCAGCCCCTACCGCGTCTGCCACTACTACGGGCCTGCCTGGTATGCGGTGGGTGGTGCCTTGCTGGTACACCAGGCAGCCCTCGCCCCCCATGGTTACCAGCACAATGGGCACGGCAAAGCGCTCATTCACTGTGCTGCAAAACACTTGGGGTGTTTGCTCAAAGCCCGTCAACAGCTTTGACAGTACCTGCACCTCTTCTTCATTCAGCTTTAAAATGGTGGCCCGCTGCATTGACTGCTCTACCAGTGCCCTGGAATAAAACTGCTGGCGCAGGTTTACATCATAAAACACTTCTTTGGGCTGGGTGGCCTGTAGCACCTGTTGCAGGGTGGCAGCCGCTGTGGGGTGGCGCTGGGCCAGCGTGCCAAAATACAATACATCAATGGCGGTAGCCTCCAGGCGTTGCAGCTGCGCTGGGGCCAGCGTTACCTCGTCATAAGCCACCCCTTCATGTATGGTGTAAGTGGGTTGGCCGCTGGTTAGCGTCACAGCTACCGTGCCGGTGGGGTGGTTGGGCAGCTGCACCACAAAATCAGTTTGCAGGCCCAGTTCGTTCAGGGTGGCCAGGGCTTTGTGGCCCAGGTCGTCCTGGCCCAGCCCGGTCAGCACCCAGGCCTTGGCGCCGCAGCGCGTGCTGTGTGCAGCAAAATTAAGCGGGGCACCGCCAATATAAGGCTGCCCTTCAATTACATCCCACAGCACCTCTCCAAAGCTCAGTATATTCATGGTTATCTGTTCATCTTTAAGTAAAAACTGCCCATACAAATGGTATAGTTAAATATAAACAATAACTGCATCCGTGAAACCAGGGGCCCAGCCTTTTTGGTTAAGATTAGCACAGCCGGTACCCGTTCAAGGGTATTGCATGAGCGTGCAAAGAGGCAGGCCGGCCTTGCCTCGCCCTTCCAGGCAGTGTCTTTCGGTTACTCTTGCCTACGGTTTAAGGCTATCAGCTTCTAAAACCTTGAAGGTTCTGGTCTAAAACCTTGAAGGTTCTGGTTATAAACCTTTAAGGTATTAGGGCCTGGGTGCCTTTAAGCGTGTGGCTGCAAGGGTTTAAGTGGTTAGCTTTGTGCTGCCTGTCCAACAGTTCAACCGCTTATTGAGCCGGTTGCCTGCTGTTGATCGGCCTGAACTGGTAGTTGAAAGATTCTTTTTACCACCTTGCACCTTGCGGTTTTGTTTTGCTGCCGTAATATTGATAACCAAATCACTAACCACTACTCATTAGCAACTATGGGCAACACCACCCAACAAAAAATGCGGGTATACCACCGCTACCTGGGCTTTTTTTTAGCAGGCATTATGGCTGTATATGCCATTAGCGGCATAGTACTTATTTTTAGAAATACCGATGCCTTTAAGCGTGAAGTAAAGGTAGAACTACAGGTAGCGCCTGGCCTGGCTGGCGAGGCCCTGGGCAAAGCCATTAAAATAAGGCGCTTCAAGGCAGATAGCACAGCCAACGGCGTGGTGTACTTTAAAAACGGCACCTACAACAGCCAGACTGGCCAGGCCGTGTATACCAAAAAAGAACTGCCCCTGGTGCTTGATAAGCTTACCCATATGCACAAAGCCACCACCAACAGCCCGCTGTTTTTTCTGAACATATTCTTTGGTGCGGCGCTGTTCTTTTTTGTGCTTTCAGCCTTCTGGATGTTTATGCCCAATACCAAGGTATTTAAAAAGGCCATTTACTTTACCCTGGCCGGCATAGTACTGACCTTAATTATGGTGTTGGTATAAGTGGCTGGGCAGCTGTAAAAATAATGGTATGCCGGTAGCTCACTGTTCAGGTAATTTGTGTAAAAAGTAACGTGCCAACTAAAGTATTTTTTGTATTTTTCAGGCAGTACAATCACAAACATCTAACCCGAACAGTAT
>CAZXTW010000061.1:0-15278 GCA_964643525.1 uncultured Roseivirgaceae bacterium | reverse complement strand
TAGGTAATAGGGCGCAAGCCTGCGCCGCAAAAAAGTTGGGTTTTTACTGTTGCGGGAGCAGCTCCATGGCTACATGGGGTATGCCGGCATCGTCAAAATGGGGGCCATAGCTATTAAAGCCAAACCGTTCATACAGGGGCACTACATCAAGCTGGGCATACAGGTATTTGCGCAGGCTGCCGGCATTGGGCTGGCTTTGTTCAATGCTTTGCAGGGTGGCTGCTATCAGGGCATAGCCAACGCCCTGCCCGCGGTACTGCTTAAGCACGGCAAAGCGCTCAAGCTTAGCCCCCTCGCTGGTTAAGCGCCAGCGTGAGGTGCCGCAGGGTGTGCCGTTGGCTGCATAGGCCAGCAGGTGGGTACTGGTTTGCTCGTACTTGTCAAACTCTTCAGGCTCTGGCACGGCCTGCTCGTCAATAAATACGGCCCGCCTAATGGCAAAGGCCACCAGCAGTTGCTCGTCTGTAGTGATGGGTACAATATTGGCCATACCTATTGCTGTTGGTTGTTGTTTTGGGCGGCATCATAAGCGCGTATAATGTCTTTCACCACCTTATGCCTGATTACGTCTACCTCTTTCAGCTCAACAAAACCAATGGCACTTACATTTTTAAGCACGTGCATGGCTTCTATCAGGCCAGACTTCTGTTTATTGGGCAGGTCAATCTGCGAGCGGTCGCCAGTAATAATCATTTTAGAGTTAGGCCCCATGCGGGTTAAAAACATTTTGATTTGCATGGGGGTGGTGTTCTGGGCCTCATCAAGCAGCACATACGCATTGTTGAGGGTACGGCCGCGCATATAGGCCAGGGGGGCAATTTCAATAACCCTGTTTTCGCGGTAGTAGCGCAGCTTTTCGGCCGGCACCATATCATCAAGGGCATCGTATATGGGGCGCAGGTAGGGGTCTATCTTCTCTTCCAGGTCGCCAGGTAAAAAGCCCAGGTTCTCCCCGGCTTCTACTGCCGGGCGGGTAATGATAATTTTCTTTACCTCTTTGTTTTTCAGGGCACGCACCGCCAGGGCTACAGATATGTAGGTTTTACCTGTGCCGGCAGGGCCAATGGCAAACACCATGTCTTTTTTATTGACGGCTTCAACCAGGGCCTTCTGGTTGGGCGTTTTGGGTTTAATTTTATTGCCCTTAGTGCCATGAATGATGGTGCCCTCGTTGTTTTCGTCAAGCAGGTTGTCTTGCTCAAACTTCAGGTAATTCTGAACATGGTCATGTGTTACAGCCCCAAATTTGTGGTAATGCTGCAGCAATGAGTTCAGGATGTCATTGATTTTGAGAATTTCAGGGGTGCTGCCTTTGATTCTGATTTCGTTTCCTCGTGAGATGATCTTACTCTTTGGGAATGCCGTGGCAATTTCTTGTATGTTTTGATTTTCTACACCAAGGAAATCAATTAGAGATATGTTTTCTAACGTGATTACTTTTTCTACCAAATGATCTGAATCTTTATGTGTTTGCGTAATACCGTGTTATGCATAAAAAATACTTACTTTTGCTGACTGCAAAAATACTGAATTATTTTTTCTGCTTACATGGCTTTGGTAACATTTCTGTCAGATTTCGGGCTGTCCGATCATTATGTAGCTGTAGTTAAAGCGGGTATACTTGCGGTAAACCCGGCTATTCAGATTATTGACATCAGCCATTTGGTGCCACCCAGCAATACCATACACGGTTCGTATGTGCTGGGGCAGGCCTATGGGGCTTTTCCTGAAGGCACAGTGCACCTGGCGGCGGTGGGCTCGCACCAGGGGGCTAAGCCCGACCATTTGGCCATGAAGCTGGACGGCCATTATTTTGTTGGCCCTGATAATGGGTTGTTTTCGCTCATTAGCAAAAGCGAGCCTTCATCTGTAGTGAGTTTAAGCAGCCACCTTGGTGGTAAAGGGTATGGCACCTTTCCGGCCCGCAGCCTGTATGCTGCCGCTGCTGCCAAGCTGGCCAGTGGGGCAGAGCTGCTTGACCTGGGCAAGGTAACCACCAGCTATAAACGGAATATTAACAGCACCTCAAGGGCATCTAAAAAGCAGATACAGGGTGGGGTAGTGCATATTGACCATTACGGAAATTTGATTACCAATATTTTAAAGCGTGATTTTGATGCGTTACACGAGGCACGAGGTTATAAGGTGGTTTTTGGCCGTGAGCGCATCAGGAAGTTGCAGGTACATTACGGTTTTGTAGAGCCTGGCGAGTGTTTTGCAGGCTTTAATGACCATGGTTTTTTAGAAATAGGCATTAATAATGGCCATGCGGCAGAGTTATTGGGGCTTTACTATGACAGCCCGGTAAGTATTATTTTTGAGTAAAACGTATTTTTTTAGCTATGCAAACGTTTGCAATACTGTGTTTAACCACAAAAATGTTTGCCTAGTTGCCGTGGCTAATGATAAGCCCCGCAGTAAAATCATGTAACATTAAGCTAATAAAGTATTTTGTAAGGGCGGCAGGTAGTTATACATTGTAGTTTGTAAAGACCTGTATTTTAGAGCGTATTCGGAAATTAAAGCATAATTGAACCCTTATGAAGAGATTAGCAAGTTATCTGTTAGCAGTTATTTTATTGTTATTGGTGCAGCAGCTTGGATGGGCCAGACAGCTGCAAGGCGATACCTGGGCCAGTGCCAAAGCCAAAGGTAGCGCCGACCTGGTAGTGACGTATGTAGAGACACCAGGCCTGGTGTACCGTAATGACGGAAAGCTGAGCGGTGTTTGTGTTGACCTGTTGGCCGATTTTGTGGCCTATGTCAAGAGCACCCACGGCGTGGATGTGAATGTAAAGTATGCCGGCAGCGGCAGCAGCTTTAGTGATATGTACCAGCAGGTACGCACTGGCAAAAACGGCGTGCTGGGCCTGGGTAATATTACCATTAGAGAAGGCCGCAAGAAGGAGGTGTGGTTTACGCCAGCCTTTATGAACAGTTTTGCCATTTTGGTATCGCACAATTCAGTGCCTACCCTTTCGGCTATAGATCAAGTGAGTACTGAGTTTGCCGGGCTAAAGGCCTATGCTGCACAGGGCACTACCAACCAAAAGCGCATTGAACAGCTAAAGAGCAAGCATTTTGGCAGCCTGCAGGTTACGCCTGTAGCTTCCAGCTCGGCCGCATTGAGTAGCGTTACCAGCGATACCAAAAGCTTTACTTACCTTGATATTACCTTTTTTCTGGATGCAGTAAAGCGTAAAGCCCCGTTAAAACGCCACCAGGTGGCCGATCAGGATCCAGAGAGCTTTGGCCTGATTATGCCCTTAGGGAATGACTGGCAGCCTGTGTGGCATGAGTTTTTTGATACCCAGGGTGGCTATACCGAGGGTGTTGGGTACAGTAAAATATTGCATAACCACCTGGGCTCTGCCGCAGTGCGGTTGCTGAAGGTAACCAGGCAATAAGCCCTACAGAAAGTCAATGTCAGTATTAAAGGGGTACTTCATTAAAAAGTGAAGTGCCTCTGTGAGCTTCAGGCCACCAAAAAGCACACGGTGCAGGGTTTCTGTAATGGGGGCCCTCACCTTATAATGGTTGGCCAGCAGGGTCATGATTTTGATGGTGTTTACACCCTCTGCCACCTCTTCCATATCATCGAGTATCTCATTCAGTGTTTCGCCTTTGGCCAGCCTGAAGCCTACGGTAAAGTTGCGGCTAAACGGGCTTGAACAGGTGGCCACCAGGTCGCCAACGCCAGCCAGGCCAATAAAGGCGTCAATATTACAGCCCATGGCCCTGCCCAGGTATATCATTTCAACCATGCCACGGCTAATGAGCAATGCCCGGGCATTTTCACCCATGCCCAGGCCACTTAAGGCCCCAGAGGCAATGGCTATGATGTTTTTTAAGATGCCACACAGTTCTACCCCAATCAGGTCGTTATTGCCATACACCTGAAAGCGCTCATTGCGCAGCAGCTTTATACCCACCTCAATGACTTCACTGAAGTTACTGGCTACTACTGTTGCGGCGGGTTGCCCATCGGCCAGCTCTTTGGCCAGGTTGGGCCCAGCCAGGCAGCCAATTCTTATCACGTCGCTTTCTTCAGCAATGACTTCGCTCATGGTGAGCACCTCTTCGCGCGACAGTTGCTGCAGCGCTTCAAGCTGTTGGCCTTTGGGCAGCTTCAGGTCCATGCCTTTGGTGCCATGAATTAATATGTGCGAGGGGCGCAGGTAGGGCGCTATTTGGCGCATGAGCTGCCTGAAGCTGGCCGAGGGAATGACCGGAAAAATGATTTGGCACTGGCCCGCAATGGCATCGAGCTCATGGCTGGGCATTATGTTTTCGTGCAGGGCAACCCCATGGTGCATTCTGGTCTGGCGCATGGCCTCAACTACATGGGCATTGCGTGCATATAGCATTACCTTGTTTTTTTGTGCCAGGATAGAGGCTACGGCCGTGCCAAAGCTGCCCGCCCCAATGACACCTACTGGTTGCTCAGACATATTGTTCAAGGTCATAACCGTTTAACCGGTTGCGGTAATAATACAAGGTGGGCATGTTGCCACTGGTAATATCGCCCTGCTTGTTGCGCATCAGGGGGCGGCGTACCTGGTAAACCCCCAGGTTATCAAGGGCATGGGCAATGACCTCATCAACATTGCCTTCAAGGTGTGTGGCAAACTGAATTTTATCTTTTTTGGCCAGGGCAAATATTTCCTGCCTCAGTTTTTCAAAGGTGTTTCTGAAGGCGTTGTAGTTAATTACCTGGTCTTCATCAGGTATACGCAATAAATTGTACAGGTCAAGCTTGGGGTGCTTTTTGCGCAGTATTTCAAAGGCAGTGAAAGCAGCCAGGTGGCTTGAAAATACCCGGTTAATGCGGTGAAACTCATCTACAATAATGTTTGACAGGCGCCGGGTGTACTCATTTTCGCGTTGGGCATCGGCGGTTATTTCGCCGTTCATGGTGTAGTAGTCTTTTACAGAAATAATGTTGCCGTTTTTGCTTATGCTGTTGCCCTCTTGATCTACCTGGTTGCCAAAAAGATCCATACAACGCCCTATAGAAACAGATATGCCCGATTTGAGGGTGAAGAACTTAATAATGAACTTCAGTATTTTGTATGAGTTTGAGTACTCGTCGTTTTCAATGTAAAACCGTTCCTGACCTTTTACTTTTAAGTATTCACGAATAAGCTTGGGTGCTTCAAGCACAAAATGGTAGTTAATGGTTACAGGCACAATAAATATTTTACGTGCCTGGGTGTTGCCCGCTTTTTGTAATATGCGCCGTTGGGCCTCTATGGTGGTGCTAAGCAAGCCCAGTTTGAGCCGCTCTTCAATTTTACCTGACCGCGACCGGGTGCCACCCGGAAAGAACAGGCTGTGCAGCCCCTTTTCAATAGCCAGGGTTGAGTAGGTTTTGAGCGTTTCAAGGTATACCAGGTTTTTCTTGCGCCTGTCAACCTTGTAAGCCCCCAGGCTATTCATAAAGTAAGCAAATATTTTGATGTTAAACAGGTTGAGCCCCGCCCCATAAATGAAAGGCGGCAGGCCCAGCTGGTGGATGATCCAGCCGATAAGCACAGAGTCAAGGTTGCTGAAATGCGTAGGCACCAGCACAATAGTGCCCTTTTGTGACAGCTTGCGCATATGCTCTGCATTGCCGTGTATTTCAAGCCGATCTTCTAAATGCAGGCGGTTGCTGAAAATGGCCCCGATGCCTTTCACACCAAAAGCATTGAGCAACCTGGTTAAGCCAAATTTGACTATGGTGCGGGCAAAACGGTAAGAGGTGTGCTTAAATGTACTGGCAATTTCATTGGCATACCTGGTGATGACCTCTCTGAGAATTTCGTCAAGCAGCACTTCTTCCTGGCTGCTTTCTGCCTGGCCCTGTATGCTGGACAGCCTTGACATGACGCTGTTCCAGTAGTCAAGCTCATCTTCAGGGTCAACCCGCCAACGGCTACGCTTAGACCGCATTTTTTCGCGGTACATGGTCAGCTCAAGCTCTTCAAGTAAATCGGCTGGCTTGGGCCGTAGCAGCTTAATCTGGGCAAAGCTCTCGTCAATTACCTCTTGTATAAATTGCTTACGGCTACGGGCCAGTTGCACTACAGGCCATTTACGCGGAGCGGGTTCTACGGGGGGGTATAGTCTTTTGGGTCTAAATATGCCGAGAAGCTTCATGTTGCTTTATCCAGTAGCCTATGCACAGAATAGAATAAGGTGCTATTTAGGCATCTTTTCAGGTTAATGAAATAAATTATGAGTAAAAGTTCACCGTTGCTGTAATTCAGGTAGCACCAAATGGTTGTTGGCATCTGTTTGTAAAGGGCCTACAGCTATAATGGCTTGCTGGTTTATTGGGCCATATATATGCGGAAACAGCTGAACGGTATTGACGCCTTGTTCAAACTTTACTTCGCTGCCAGTAAGCAGCGGGTCAATGACAAGCAGCAGCAGGCCTGCCTGTGTATCAAAATGTTTTTGCCATGAGGGCACCACCTGCTGTAGGGTAGAGGCATGGATGTACCCCTCTTTTTCTAAACTGGGGTGGGTATAAGTAGCCATGCCGGCCTGTTGCTGCCAGTGGCCTGGTGATGCGATGTGGTATATCATAGATTCGCGTGGGTCGTGTTGTGACAGGCTGGTGTTCACATACCTGCTAAAGGCCAGCATGTTTTGGGTGATTGTATTAATGAAGAAGTGCTCTTCGCCATGGGGCAGGGTAATAGTAAAGGTGTTTTTGCCCCGCCAGCCATAATGAAATACAAGCAGGCCCACCATAAAGGTGGCCAGCAACCAGCCGGCCCCATAGCTAAACTGGGTAAACATGCCCATGAGGCTAAAGGGGGCAATGATGCCACCCAGTAGCAAAGGGAAAATGAGCCGCTTAAACCTGAAGGTAAGCTGCTTGATGTTTGCTAAAGGGTAATTTACTACTTTGCCCCGGTAGTAAACCACCAGCTCATGCTCAGTAAGCAAACATTTGTTTTGCTCGTCATTGGCCTGTTGTAAATAGCACACGGCCTTTGCTTGTTGTGCTTCTTGCTCTGTCAACTCCATTGGCTATTGGCTTTAAGGCCCTGACCATACCTTGTACAATAAAACGACTAAATTAGTGCCTTTCTGTATATCATGACAATAGTTTATGGATGGCTTCTTGTTGGTTGAAGGTCTTGGCAAAAGGTATGCGGGGGCCCCTGTTAAGGCCCTTGATAATATTAGCTTTAACTTACCGGCGGGGCAGGTACTGGCAGTGGTGGGTTTAAGTGGCAGCGGCAAAAGTACCCTGTTAAAGGTTATTGCCGGTTTTGAAGCCTATGATGAAGGTAGTGTTAAGCTGGCGGGGCAGTTGTTGCGAGGCCCCAATTACCAATTGGTGCCAGGCCACAAAGGGGTGGCCCTGGTTGACCAGGCCTACCAGCTGGCCTATAAGCAAACCGTGGCCGAGCAGCTGGCCTATCCGTTGCGGTTTATGGGACAGGCCGAGAGGCAGGCACAAACGGGCCAGCTGTTAGAAATTATAGGGCTAAGCCATAAGGCCCTGGCCATGCCCACGGCACTTTCTGGCGGTGAGCGCCAAAGGGTGGCTATAGCGGTGGCGTTGGCAGCAAAGCCCCGGTTGCTGTTGTTAGATGAGCCCTTTAGCAGTTTAGATGAAAATACGCGTGCCAGCTTTAAACAACTGGTGTATGCGCTTGTGCAGCAAACAGGCACTACAGTAATACTGGTTACCCACCACAGCCAGGAGGCGCTGTCAATGGGTAGTTATATGGCTGCCATGCGCCAGGGCGCTTTGGTGCAATTTGGTACACCACAGCAACTGTATAATGCCCCGGCTAACCTGTATGTGGCAGAGCTGTTTGGTACTTTTAACCGCTTTAAGCCAGCAGATATTGAGGGGGGGCTGCCCCAGGCCACTGGCAGCAGCCAGCATAGCCTGCTGGGCATACGGCCTGAACATTTGCATTTGGCTTATTATGACGCCCCAGGTATGCCGGTAACCGTAAGCCAGGTTTACTTTATGGGCAGCTATGACCAGCTTTTGGTTACGGGCAGTACAGGCAAGCAATGGTGGGTAAACAGTACGCCACCGGGTAAGTGGCAGCAGGGCCAGGTGGGCAGCCTGCAGCTACAGCACCAGCATGTGGTGACCTTAGAATAACAAAAAGCCACTGCTGGTGTAGGCAGTGGCTTTTAGTATAATATGTAGTTAATGGGGTTTACCGTTGGGTAATGGCCGGGCTGGTTTCAAGCCCCAGCGATTTCAAGAAGGCCGCTTCGTTAGGCTCTCTGCCTAAAAACTCACGTACCAGTTCAATTTCAGGCTCTGAGGCACCTGCCCCCAGTATAATATCGCGGTACCTAATGCCAGTGGCCTTATCCATAATACCGTTCTGCTCAAACACCGAAAACATATCCTGAGCATAAACCAGGCTCCAGAGGTAGCCGTAATAGCTGGCGCCGTAACCGTTGAGGTGGCCAAAGCTGGCGTGCATGTGGGTGCCATCAACGTAAGGGTAGGGGGTAATTTTGTTCTGAAGGCGCTTAACCACTTCGGTAGTAGTTTCTGTGCCGTTAGGGTCAAACTTATCGTGCAGGGTAAAATCAAGCATGCCATAATACACCTGTTGCAGGGTAGAAGTGCCGCTACCTACGTTTTTGGCTGCCAGCATGCGGTTAAACAGGTCTTCTGGCAATACCTGGCCAGTTTCATGGTGCAGGGCAAAGTCTTTCAGGGCTTGGTAGTTCCAAGTCCAGTTTTCAAAAAACTGTGATGGTGCCTCAACAAAGTCACGGGCCACGCTAAAGCCGCTTTGTCCGGCCAGTTCATTGTCAGACAGCAGGGTATGCAATACATGGCCAAATTCATGAAAGAAGGTTTCTACCTGGCCGTGTGGCATCAATGCAGGCGTGGTTGCTGTGGGAGCATCAAAATTACAAACCAGGCTGGCAGTAGGCAGCTGGTACCCTTGTGGGGTTTGGCGGGCGGTAATCATTGGGAAACAGGCCGCATGGCTGTACTTGTTTTCACGGGGGTGCAGGTCAAGGTAAAAGCGGCCAATGAGTTTGCCATCTTTCTTTACCTCAAACAAGCGCACATCTTCATGCCATACCGAGGGGTTTTCAACTTCTTGGTATGTTAGGTCAAATATATGCTGGGTAATGCCAAACAGGCCTTTCAGTACATTGTTCAGTTCAAAGTATTGTTTTACTTCCTGCTCATCTACCTGGTACTTGTCTTTGAGTAGTATATTGTTGTAAAAGCCAGCCTCCCAGCCCATAACATGCTTGGCAGTGGTGTTGCCTGTTTGTTGCTTTTTGACATCAAGCAGCTCATTGTAGTCAGCAGCACTTTTGGCCTTGAGCTGGTCAATCAATTTGTTTTCGAAGCTCCACACGTTATCGGTGGTGGCGGCCATGCGCTCGCTTACCTGGTACTGAGCAAATGTTTTGTAGCCCAGCAGGTTGGCCATTTCAAGCCTGTACTGTAGCAGTTCTGTCAGTACATCCAGGTTTTTATCAGACGCCCGGTTGTTAAACTTCAGGTACAGGGCCTTTCTGGCGGCATCGTCTTTTGAAAGCTTCATAAAACCCCTGTAAGAAGGGTAGGAAAGGTCAATTTTATACGTGCCGTCATCTTGTTTACGTGCCTGCAGGTAATCTTCTGGCAGGCCTTCTACCTGTGCTTCAGTAACAATCAGGTGGTCTTTATAAGATGCAATATTGGCGTTGAATGCATTGCCAGCTTCAGAAATTTTATCTCTTAGCGCCTTTAATTGTTCTCTCTTTTCGGGTGCAAGTCCAAAGCCATTGTTTTCATATTGTGCTACGGTTTTGTTTATGTAGTACTGGCGTTGTTTGCTTTGCACTTTAAAGTCATTGCTGGCAGCGTATTGCTTTATGGCTATATAGATGTCTTCACGCAGGTCAATTTCATTGTTGTATTTGTTCAGTACATCTAACTGTTCCAGTGCGGTATTTCTAATGAGTGAGTCAGTATGTGTATAGCCTAACAGGTAAATCATACTAAAAATCTGCCCAAAGTCGTCTTTAGAAGCATCAATGGCCGCTATTGTGTTATCAAAGCTTCGGTTGGCCTCACTGATGGCAGCTACCTGGTCAAGGCCATTGGTAGTTTGTGCCATAGTGGTTTTAGCAGCTTCTTGAATATGCTGGGCAGTAATGGCCTGAAAATCTACGGGTTGGTTAAATGTATTAAACAAGGGGTTGGTGTTGTTTTGTTTGGTGGTAGTTGGTTGTTGTTGGTTACATGCCTGCAAAGCAAACAGTAGCGCCAAACACAAAGTAAACCACTGTGTTTTTCTAATCATTAGTTCAATACTTTTATTCTCTAAATCGCTTTTAGCCGTATAAGGGCTGTATTGGCTAAATTACACAGTTGTGCCGTTCTTATTGCAAAGAATTTTGTGAATACTGCCAAAATTATAGATGAATGGCCAGGCAGCGGTTAGATTTATTGGTGAGGAGGGAGGGGAGGAGATGAAATAAAACAGCGCAGCACTACCATAAGTAATGCTGCGCTGCTGTTTGATATAAAACCCTTAAAGCCTAGTGGGCATTTCGGGGTTTAACGAGTTCTCTTACAGTTAAGAAAAGTATTTTCAGGTCAAGACCAGGCGACATTTTTTCTACGTACTCCAGGTCATAACTAACGCGGTGGCGCATGTCATCAATGGCTTTGGTTTGGCCTCTGTAACCTTTTACCTGTGCCCAGCCGGTAATTCCTGGCTTTACGTTATGCCTTTTACCGTAATTTTCAATGTGCTGCTGGTAATAGAAGTTATGGTCTACTGCATGAGGGCGTGGACCTATTAACGACATATCGCCTTGCAGTACATTAAACAACTGAGGCAATTCATCGATAGAGGTTTTGCGAATAAACCGGCCCACCCTTGTAACACGTGAGTCATCACTGCTTGCCTGCTTGCCACCACCGTTTTTCACACATTGGTCAGCATACATTGACCTGAACTTGAATATGGTGAATATTTGCTGGTTTAGCCCATGCCTGGGCTGTAAGTAAAAAATGGGGCCTCTTGATTCAAGCCTAATGGCTAATGCCACGAGTAACATCACCGGTGATATAAGAAGGAGTATGATCAATGCAATCGTAAAATCAAACACACTTTTCAGGCCTAATTCTTTGATGCTTGTCTCTTCTTCTTTGGTTTCTTTCAAAATAAAAGGACGGCTCACAGTGGCATTACTCTGCACTTTCAATGCATTGTCCTGAGCTACATCCATCTTTATTTGAGATTCTGCCAATTGTTCCATTGTGTCAAGTTCAGTTGATAAATTTGCTCCAAATACCTTTAATATTATTTTTTATAAATGAAAATAATCATGGTTTTAAGTTCTCTTTCCTTCATGAAAAAGAACTTTATTCTACAAAAACCATAACCAGCCGAATTGATGGATTAATGAGTTCAGTACTATAAAACCTAATTTTACAGTTTCAGGCCGCAATTTTAAAATAAAATCATTAAAAACCAGCCACCAAGCTTATTTTCTTAATGTGAATGGTTTGTTTTATGCAGCACTGAACGATTATATCATGTAAAATTAACCAGTACAGTATGAAAGTATTATATGACGTGCAAAATCCTACGCTAAAATGAGATTATTGAAGTTTCTATGTTAGTTGCCTACAGTTACCAATAAAGCTAAACACGACGGGGGCAACACTTTTTCCTAAAACTATAGAATGATGTCAATGGTAGACTGATGAACTTCTTTCATCGTCGTGGAATATCCTATTCTTTTAATTGTCAGGCAAAGATGGCATAAATTTTATGAAAAAAGCAAATAAAAAAATGAACCAGTGAGATTTTGGCTTGAAAGCGATGCGCTATTGGGCCTTATGGCCTGCTTTGCATCAGTTTCATGCCTGGCCTCACTGGTAAAGGGCAACATTTTATGGTTAGCAGTAAGCAGCTGCCTATTGCTGCACCAAATTGCCTGAGTAATACAATAGACTTACCTCTGATACTTTGGTTTGTATGCGCTGCTGGCTCACTGCATATTTTGCATTGATGAGGTTAAGCTGTGCTTCTCTGAGTTCAATGCCTGTAATTTGCCCCGTGCCAAAGGCCTCCTGGCTCCGTTGGAAGTTGGCCTGTGCCAGGGCAAGGTTGCGTTGCTGAAGTTGCAATAACTCAGTGTTGGTTATAAAATCATTGTAACTATTAAGCAGGTTGGTACGCAGGGTGCTTTCTGTTTTTTGCAGGTTTACCTGCTGTATTTGCTCTTGTACTATGGCATTTTGTATGTTTCGTTTGCGGTTTTTCCCATCAAACAGTGTGTATGACAGGTTAAGGCCTGCATTTAGGCCGTTGCTACGTGTAGAACTTAAAAAGTTGGCTTCGTAGCTGGTGTTGTTGTAGCTGTAACCACCTGATAGGTTTAAGCTGGGCAGTAAGGCCGCCCTGTTTAGTTTTACGCCCAGCTCACTGTCTGTGATGCTGGCCCGCCCCACCAGGTAACTGGTGTTGTGCTGCAAGGCATTATTGAGCAATGACTCATACTGGTAATCAGTGGCAAAGGTAAATACAGTGTCAATATCGTACTGGCTTTGAGGGGGTATGCCCAATATGTTGTTCAGCAGCTTAATGGCATTCTGGTACTGTAACCGTGCCTGCACCATATTGGTGCTATCGGCCTTTAGGTCTACCTCAGCATTGAGCAGTTGCAGGCGGGTAAAGTTGCCAAAGTTGTAGTTTTCTTTGGCCCTGAGGTAGCGCTTTTGTGACAGCTTTACTGATTCTATGGCTATTTGGTACCCCTCAAATGTATTGGCTGCCTGCAAAAACTGTACTATGGCACTTTGCACGGCGGCTTCTATGCTGGCCCTTAGGTTTAACTCATTGACGTAGGCCGTGTTTTTTAACCGTTGCAAGTTAATGGTGCGGCTATTGCCATTGTAAATGGTGTAGTTTACGGTAAGGTTGGCTGTAACCGTTTCTGTTACAGCACCAGAGGCATCAATGGCTTCCAGGTTGGGGTCGGCAAACTCTGTTTTAGTATTGTTGTTGGCATAGTTAAAGCCTCCGTCAGCGGTAACGGTAGGTAAAAAGCCTGCGTTACCCGGTGTGGCATTGTTGCGGCTTATTTCGGCATTGCTGCTGGCCACCTGTATGTCAAAGTTATGTGCTAATGTAAGGGCAATGGCCTGTTCAATGCCTACCTGGCCTGGTACCTGGGCCTGGGGTGATTGCGCACAAACGGTATGGGCACCCACCCACGTAAGCAGGCAGATTAATATATTAATGTATTTCATATTCTTTGTCTTTGGCTTTACGGATGATGGCCTTTTCAACGGCTTCATGTGTGGGCTTTTTGCCCTGCCACAGCCAGGTAAGCAATACCTTAGCCCTGTTAAATGTGCTTAAGAATACTGGTAGTATAAGTACCAGTATTACCGAGCCCACCAGCAACCCATAGGCAATAGTAACCGCCATGGGTACCAAAAACTGGGCCTGGAAGCTTTTTTCGAATATAAGAGGGGCCAGGCCTGCCGAGGTAGTAATGGTAGTAAGTACGATGGGCCTGAAGCGTGACAGGGCAGTTTCCTGCAGGGCCTCATCATACTTTAGGCCAGCTTTCAGGTTTTGGTTAAAAGCACCAATAAATACCAGCCCGTCATTGACAATAACGCCCAGCAGCGCAATGAACCCAAGGAATGAAAGCAGGCTCATGGGCATGCCATGTATATAGTGCCCCCAGGCGGTGCCTATTATGCCAAAGGGCACCACCAATAACAGGGCCACAGCCTGGCTTACTGAACGAAATGTAATGATGAGTAAAGAAACCATAACAATGAGCACTATGGGCCCTGCCTTGGCTACTGAGGCCTGTAGTTTAGCGGTGTCACGCTGTTGCCCTTCAAATGTGATGTTCACATCGGGGTAGCGTTGGCTAATAACGGGCACCACCTGGTCTGACACTGTGGCAATCATTTCGGTTGATGATACGTCGAACGAAGCCAGTTCACCCTCTACCGTAATTTGCCTTTTGCCATCAAGGTGGTTAATGGCAATGAGCCCTTTTACAGGGGTAAGGGTGGCAATTTGGCCCACAGGCACCAGCTGGCCCTGGGGGGTGCGTATGCGCATCTCTTCCAGCTCTTCCATACTGTCGCGGTTTTTCAGGTCGTAGCGCACCCATACCTTCACCTCGTCGTCGCCCCGTTGCAGGCGTTGTGCTTCAAACCCAAAAAAGCCGTTTCTGATTTGCCCAATTACACTCAGGGGTGTAAGGCCCAGGGCCCTGCCTTTTTCATTTAAGTTAATATTCAGCTCTGGCTGGTCGGCCCTGTCGTTGGTTACCAGGTCTTTGACCATGCCTGTATTGGCTACCAGTACCTTAAAATCTTCTACGGCAGCCCTGATGCGTTCAAAGTCGGTGCCCGCAAACGACATGTTCAGGGGCTTGCCAAAAGGGGTGCCCGTTTCAAAGCTTAGCTGGGTGGCCTGAGGTATAGGGCCCACCGCATCGCGAAGGTCAGCCGCTACCTCAAAGCTGCGCAGGTTGCGCTTCTCTGACGAGACCAGGTAAAATATAGCCTTGGCGGCATTGGCACCAGGGCCATAGGTAACCTCAATATTGGTAATAACGGGCTGGCCCATGGCCGAATCGTACTGGGCCTTTAAAGCCTGACCCGCCGCCAGGATGCGGTTCATGTAGGTTGCCGTGGTGGCCTCTGCAGTGCCCGAGGGAAACTCTAGCGTAACATCTACCTGCGTTTGTTCAATATTAGGGAAGAAGGTGCCTTTGATTACCCCCGCCTTAATGGCCTGAATGGTAACGGCCAGCATGGCTACTACTATAAAAAACGCAAACACCTTATAACGCAGCACAAACACCAGCACAGGTTTGAATACAATATCACGAAACTTAATCAAAAGCTGCTCAATGCGTTCTTTTAGTTTATTGGGTTTGGCATTGGTGCTTAAGTCTTTAATGTGTGCCAGGTGAGCAGGTAAAAACAGCAATACTTCAATCAATGAAAAGCCCAGGGCGGCAATAACTACAAAAGCGATGTCAGAAAAGAACTCGCCCAGAATACCGTCAATAAAGAAAAAGAGCGAAAAGGCCACGCAGGTGGTAGTAATGGCCGAAAGTATGGAAGGTATTACCTCTAAGGTGCCGTTAATGACAGCCTTCATCTTAGAAGCCCCACGCTCATAATGCTGGTACACATTTTCGCCCACCACAATGCCATCATCTACCAGAATACCAACGACCAGTATCATGCCAAACAATGACAGTACGTTAATGGTAATGCCAGCCGCATAGGC
>CAZXTW010000060.1:0-15316 GCA_964643525.1 uncultured Roseivirgaceae bacterium | reverse complement strand
TTGGTTATGAGCAATCGCTTGGTGGTGGTTTTACTTTTGTTGCGCAGCACAACCAGGTACAGCCCTGGGGCCAGCCGGCCCAATAGCAGCTTTATGGCGCGCCTGGGCACTAATTGTTCTTCATGAATGGCCTCACCCCTACTGTTCAGCACCTGTAGCAGGTCGTAGGCTTGCAGGGTGCCTTCAGTCTGTTCAATAGTAATGGGCTGGTGGGGTGCGGCAGGGTTGGGGTATAGTATAAATTGTGCGGCAACTATTGTACTATCTTGTGGTGGGGTTGATTGGTCATCTATAGCAGTATTGGCATCAAATACTTTATAGGCCGATGATGACCCATCAAGGCAAATTACCCTGAACCTGACATGGTAATCCTGGTTGGGCTCTAGGCCCGTAAAGGTCATTCCAAATGTAGCAGGGGCCTGTATTTCAGGCTGCCAGGTAGTCTCGCTGGCCTTTTTAACTTGCCCGAATAGTGCTACATGCTCGGGGTCTGCCAGTAAGTTTTGCGCTATAATTTCAGTCTCAGCCGGGAAAAACAGTATATCATCTGGCGGAAAGCAGCCTAAAGTACTGACCGTCTTTTTCCAGGGTATGTTGGCCCCATTACCTGAGCGCCTTTCGCCAGCCAAACACTTCCATGTGATGTTTACCTCGTACTTGGTTGCTTCTTTGAGGTTAGAAAACGTAATTTCTGAAAGGCTGGCACGCGTACTTCTAATGACGGTGGTAGACTTATCATCTATAAGGTATTCTCTTAAAGTAATTTCTAAAAAGTCTACCCCAACAGGGTTTTGCCAGCTTAAATGAATCGAGGTTTTATCTGATACGACAGTTACCGGCGGAACAGCCTCATTACATCTGCTTTCGGTATTGGCACTTATTGACTTCCAGCTACCCAATTGGCCATTTTTACATGTTGACCTTACCTGAAAAAAGTATGACTTACCATTTAATAAGCCATCAAACTGGAATTCATTTTTTATAGTTGCCGTGGGGGTGCTCCATGCCTTGTCGTATAGTGCTCTGTGCCTTACTTCATAACCCGTAATCTCTTCAGCATGCTGCCAGGCAATTTTTACCTGAGTGGCATTGCGGTTCAAAATTCTTACGCTTCTTATATCAGGGCAGCAGTTTTGAGACAGTTTATTGGGTTCAGAACAGGCTTTACTATATAGCAGAGATTCTCGAGAGCCACCAGGGCTTAAGGTATTTTGCATAACAATTACCTGCCCTGGGGTAAACATGGTAATGTTTTTATCAGGGTGGTTGGTCATGTAGTTGCAATACATCTCACCCTTGTTATTATTACCACAGCTATTTTTCTTGTACGGAAACAGTTTAGCGGGTTGTACAAACTTTAAATCTGAAGTCAGGGCTGGGGGTGTATCTTCTACAAAATCAGATCCGCAAAGCTCATCTCCCCAGGTATGTCTTAAAAAAAGAAAGTGGCCTATTTCATGAATAATTGTTTTGCCTGTAGCATTACTGCCAGGCGTAATTTCTGTATGGCTCAACACTACACCTTCCCATTCTTGTACATACCCAGGAAAAGTAGCATACCCTGCCACGGCAGCTGTCAATTTTGTAATCCAGATATTTAAGTATTCTGCCGGGTTTATGGCATCTTGCCCGCCTCTAGAGGTGTGTTTTACTTTTTGTTCAGGGTCTTTAGAGTCAAATTGCGTATGATGGGTTTCTGTATAAGTTATGGCTTCTCGTAACGCGCCCTGCTCATCATAATATTGTCCCAGGCAAAAAGAGATGTCTGTTTTTGCCTTCAGCAGCTGAAATTCAAAGGGCGTTTGTGTTGCAAAATCAGGGTCCTTGCCTGCAAATCCATCATTTAGTGTTTTAATAAGGTTAAGTAAATCTTTCCGTTCGGGGGGCTTAAACTTGTTGTTATATACTATATGAAATGCAATGGGTATTACTATTGCCTCTTGCCCATTCTCTTTCCATTGCCCACTCAGTTGCTTTACTCGTTTAATTGCCTGCTTTTGTAATAACTCTTGCTGTTTATCCAGCTCAGGAAATTGCGCCTTTAGCATTTGATGCACCTCTGTTGTAGCACAAGTTCGTTGGCGTACTTGCCCTAATGCAATGCATACCATCAGTAATGCTGTGAGGGTCATTACAGGTGTTAGCATAAACTGTTTGATATGGCGTATTTCTGGCATGCCCCGGTGTTATTTGGTTATTAGCAATCGTTTGGTCATAGTGTTGGCACCACTGCGCCACATAATGAGGTACAGCCCCGGCGCCAGCTTGCCCAGCACCAGCTTTATGGTATTTTCACTTGTGATGTGCGCTTGCCGTAGTACTTCACCACTGCTGTTAAGCAGTATAATCTCGCCAGGCTGTAGCCCTGAGCCTGCTGTTTGTTCTATGGTAATGGTTTGTGACTGCAGGGCTGGGTTGGGGTACAACACAAACGCAGGTGCCGCAGCAGTGGCATTGCCATCAACTGGGGCTGCCCCGCCAACTGATAAAGTACTGGCTGATAACTGCCTGTATGTTGATGAGCTACCGTCAAGGCATATGGTTCTTAGCCGCACGTCATAGTGCTGGCTTGGTTCAAGGTTGGTAAATGTTACCCCTGCTACTGATGGGGCCTGTATTTCTGGCCTCCAAACCGGTTCATCTTTTCTTTTGATCTGCCCAAATAGCAATACATGGTTAGGGTTGGCCTTATTGCTGGTTACCACGATTTCATGAGCTGCTTGAAATACCGAGACCTTTGTAGGAGGCTTACAGCCCAATGTGCTGATTTGCTTTTGCCAGGGTATGGTTGTACCCACATGGGCAATCAGCTCGCCCGCCAGGCAATTCCACAATATTCTCGCCTCATAATCTGTCCCCTCCATTAACCCGCTAAAGGTGTATTGAGTAGCATTGATACGATCGCCCTTGATCACTACAGTTTTACCTGACTCATCTACAGGGCCCCGCAGTGTAATTTCTAAAAAGTCAATGCCTTTTGGGTTGTTCCACCTTAAGGTAATATGGGTGTTTTCCGCCTCTACAAATACTTCAGGGATTAACGAAATGCATGCCCCGAAGGTGCTGCTGCTTACGGTGCGCCAGCTACCAACCTGACCACTAGCACACTTTACCCTAACCTGAAAGAAGTAAGATTTTTCATTTAAGAGGCCGGTAAACTCATGTTCATTTTTAGTGACTACAACCGGGGCACTCCAGCTTTGATCATAGAAAGCCCTGTGCCTTACCTCATAAGCCATGGCAGCCTCTTCATGCTGCCAGCCTATGGCAACAATACTGCTCAAATTATAGGTAACCTTTAACCTCTGCACATCCGGGCAGCAGTTGGTGGCCATATGGTGTGGCTCTAAACATGCTTTGCTATACAGCAGGCCTTCTCTTGTGCCTCCTGCTGCCAGGGTGGCCCGCATTACTTTTGCCTGCCCATGAGTAAACATGGTTCTGTTCACATGAGGGTGGTACGACATGTAGTTAGTGTACATCTCACCACTTGAGTTATTCACACAGCTGTTTTTCTTATAGGGAAAAAGCTTTGCCGGTACCGGGCTATGGTCGGCGGCAGCGGCGGGTGGGGTATCATCAATAAAATCAGTACCACAGGGCTCATCGCCCCAGGTATGCCTTAAAAACAGGTAATGGCCTACTTCGTGGGCTAAGGTTTTGCCCCTTCCTGTATGGATGGAATTGGTTATTCCAAAAGCAGTATGGTTCATTACTACTCCCTCCCACTCCTGGTTATAGCCTGGAAAGGTGGCATACCCAGCTGTAACCGGTTCCAACCTTGTTACCCAGATATTCAGGTATTCTGCAGGGTTTAACGCATCATGCCCCCCCAATTCTGTATGCTTTACCCGCTGGTCAGGATCCTGGGAGTTAAAAACATCCTGATCAGTTTCTGTGTAGGTAATGGCTTCACGCAGCTTGCCTTGTTGGTTATAATACTGACCAAGGCAAAATGAAATGCCGGTGTTTGATTTCAGTAACTGAAACGGAATGGGTGTCTGGGCGGCAAAATCTGCATCTTTACCAGCAAAGGCATCATTGAGTATTTTTAGCTGCTCTAAAACTTTAGCTCTATCTGGTGGTAAAAAGGTATGGTTAAAAACTATATGAAACGCCACTGGTATTACAATTTGATCAGGCTCACTATCAACATTCTGCCTGCTTATCTGTTTGGCCTGCTTCAGTACCTGTTTTTGTAGCAATGCCTGCTGCACCTTTAAAGCGGGAAAGCGCCGCTGCATCATTTGGTTTACTTCATGAGTGGCACAGGTGGGTGGGTGGCTTTGTGACTGGCCCCAGCAATTACACACACTTAATAGCGCCACCAAGGCCATGGCTGCCTTAACTATTTGTTGTTTGATCTGATGATTTTCAGGCATTTTTTGCGGTTATTTGGTTATGAGCAGTCGTTTGGTGGTTGTTTTGGCCCCACTGCGCAGCACAATCATGTACAGCCCTGGGGCCAGCCTGCCCAGTACCAATTTTATGGCCCTGCCACCTTCAAGCTGTTTATTATAAATCACGTCTCCCTGGCTATTCACTACCTGCAGGGTATTGAATGCTGCTGGGGGCCCTGTAGTTTGGTCTATAGTAATGGGCTGGCTGGTTGTGGCGGGGTTGGGGTACAGGCTCAGGCTCACCTCTTCCTCTGGTATGGCTTGGGCTGCTGCCAGGGTGCTGGCCACCAAAAAATCATAGCTTGAAAAATCGCCCGTGCTGCATTTGGCCCGTACCCTGAACTCATAATCTGTACCTGCCTCCAGGCCAAAAAATGTAATGAACTGTGCTGAGTTTGCGTTCCTTTCTGCCGACCAGGCTGTTTCACCTACCTTTCGGTATGCCCCGTTCAAAAACTCATGGCGGGGATGCTTCTGAGTTGTTCTTAGTGTTACTGATGATTTTGTTGTAGCATCTACTGAAGGGTTCGCTAAATCTGGGCAACCTGCTGTTTGGGCAATAATATAGTTCTTGAGGGTAGAACCTTTTTGGGTGTTTCTACCTCCCAGGCATTTCCAGTTCACATCAATTCGGTAACGGGTGCCTTGTTCCAGAGCCGAAAATGTAAAACTGTTACTGGTAACAATTCTTTCAGCGTCGAAAAAGGGGGTTTGTGGGTCTTCATCATCTCCAATTACCTTCCTGATTAATACCTCTTTAAAATCAACACCTGTTACGTTAGGCCAAGTAACAGTAACGCTATTTTTTGTAGCCGTAAAGGCCAATTCAGGTGCATTTTGCGCACACTTATTACCTGTACTAAAGCCAGCTGATGCCCAGGGGCCTTTGGTGCCATCAGAACAGACAGGCCTTACCTGGCATAAGTAAGATTTTTCAGGAGGAAAATCAGTAAACGAATATTCATTTACATTGGTATCAAAAGCAGGGCTCCACAGCTTTATCCACACCGGCCTGTACCTTACCTCATATCCTGTGGCTGCTTCCTGGTGTGGCCAGTTAAGTTTTGCGCCAGTTTCGCCCAGAGCCGAGACTTGTAGCCGCTCAATTCTGCTACAACAGTTGGCCATTAGCCTGGCCGGCTTTTCACATGCATTGCTAAATAATAAGGTTTCTCTTGGCCCGCCCTGCTCAAACATGGCTCTCATTACCTCGCGCTGCCCCAGTGTAAACATGGTTCTGTTTGAGTCATGAAAGTAGGTCATGTAATTGCAGAACATTTCACCTTTTGGGTCGTTGCTGCATGTGCCCTGATTAAAAGGGAAGTCATTAACTGGATCTAACAACCCTTGCAGGTTGCCTTGGGCTGGTGGGGTATCTTCAACAAAGTCATTACCACAGTACTTATCACCCCAGGTATGCTTTAGAAATAGGTAGTGCCCAATTTCATGTATCAAAGTTTTGGCCAGCCCCACCTGATCATTTTGAACCAGCTGAAATGTTTGAGGTTTAACTGTTACGCCTTGCCACGGAAACCAATGCCCCGGAAAAGTGCTGAAACCAGCCACATCATCCTTTAAGGGGGCTATCCAGATATTTAAGTATTCGGCGGGGTTAATCGGATCATGCCCTCCCAATTCCGTCGTTTTTAATGGCTGTAAAGGGTCTACAGAGTTGAATGCCGACTTGAAGGTTTTTGTATAAGTAATGGCTTCAACCAACTTGCCTTGCTCATCAAAGTACTGCCCTAAACAAAACGACAATCCTACATCTGCCTGGTAGCTAACAAATGCCTGAGGGGTACGGGTAAAAAAATCTGGGTCATTGGCATTAAAGGCATTATTAAGTTGCGCAATTGCGTTGACAATTTTCTCTCTTGATATTTTCTGGTCGTTGGTGTTCCAGACTACGTGAATAGCCAGTGGAATCACGATATCGTCATTAGCATTGGCTGTTCTGTTGGCTCTATTTGCCCTAATGCGCTTTTGAAGTGCCAACTGCCATTGTTGTTGCTGGGTGGCCATGGTTGGAAACCGTTGAGCCATCATGGCATGCACATGGGTGGTAGCGCAGGGCTCATCAGGGTGTATTTCTTGCGCAGTGGCCACCCCTTGCAGCAATACTAAAGCCATGGCAATGCCAGGCACTAACCGTTTTTTGATGTTAGCTAACCTAAACATGGTCAATAAAGGGTTTGTGGTTACTGGTTGCCCTGGCCTTGTTCTTTCATTAAAACATCGTACCGCGGTTGTGGCCCGGTAGATGAGCGTATAAGCTCATAATCAGTCTGGGCGTCTGACTTGGGCGTGGGCTCTGGCGTATCATGCTCAGTATACTTTAACCTTGGCGAGTAGATGAGCTCTAACCAAAGCCTTTGTGTATACTGCTCTATCTCTTTGTCATTAAAGTCAATAATGCCCTTTTGTTTGCCGTACACATAATTGGCATTTTCACTAATTAGCTTTTTCACCACACTAAAGCATACCCTGGCCCCATCACGTAATACATCTGCAGTAAGGCAATAACTGGGGCTTGAAACCGCAAGCCTTTCCGTCTCAAAGTCTCCGGCATTGTCTTCGCCAGTAAGGCAATACAATACCCGGCTTTCATAATCAGCTTCGCCTACAAAGTAATGCGAGGCCTGTATCTCTCTGTCTTGCTTATTTACCGGGGCATTATAAAATTTTACAAAGGTGGTAGGGCCTTCTTTAATAATTTTGCCCAGTTTGCTGGTATTGGCCAGTGGGTCGTATGTGCTAATTACCTGTTCATTGGCCAGCCAGGTACTTACTACTGTATTGGCTTTTTCCTGGTTAAGGGTAATCATTGAGGCAAGTACCTTTTCATAAGTAGCTTGTGGCCAGGCTTCAACATTGGGTTGTGCCAATACTATTTTAAAAGGTGTAAACTGCCGTTGGGTTACATCAACAATTTCATCGGGCCCAACCTTATCAAGTAACAAGTTGGTTTCTTCAAGTAACTTTTCAATAGCTGGCAGCATAATGCCTGCCTCGCCCATAAGTAAAATTGTGTATTCGGGCTGTTTGGGTATTGAACCTAAGTAGTCTTTCAGGCTTTCAATAAATAGTTCTTCAGCTGTTTTTTTAGGTATAATGGCATCTTCTTCTCTTATACCTGCTTCACTGGTAAACAGTATACTCTTAGCAGTTGCTGGTGGGGCCTTTAAAAGTACATCATTGATGGCATCGTTGGGTACATCAGTAAACTGTGTATGCTGGTAATACAATACGTTTACATCATTGGTTAGTAAGCGGCTGCCCAGGTTAAGTTTACCGTTTTGCTGTACCGTAAGGTCATTGCGCCTGTTGTCTTTCACATAATTCTGTTGCTGGCCGGGTACTACAATAATACTTTCAAGGCCGGGGTCTAGCACAGACTTGGGCAGGGTTTGCCCTTGAATTAACTTATGTTGCCTGGCCTGGCCATCAAAAGCGTACAGGCCCCAATCAACTACGTTTACATTTATTGTTTGTTCTGTGGGCTCGCCATCGCAGTCATTTCTTGCCCTGATTAACCACTCACCATAATTATAATCAACCGCTTTCAGGTAACCCGCCGTACCTTCATCATTCCACTGGTCACGATAAATGTTCTCAAATACAAAACTGCCAGTGGGGTTAATGTTGCGCCAGTAAATATCATCAGGGTTTGACTTTTCTTTGGCCACATATAATTGGGTTATGTTTCCGCCTGCTTCATATTGCGGGTTCACCTTTATATTTACCCCCTGCATGTTATTGACTACTTCATCATTTTTCGGCATCAATATCAAATCGTCGGCTGTTTCTACATTCTGGGTACAAATCACCCCGTTCCATGCTGCTCTGTACCGCTCTTCTTCAGCTACATCTTCATTGTACTGCTGTTGTTCTCCGGCTGCATGGTTGGGTTCATCAAAGTCTTTTACAATCTGAAACTTATCATCAAGAATGCTGGCCGTATTCAGGCCTTCGGCAATCTGCATTTTAAAAGCCAGGGTATAATCATCTGTCTCGCCATCGCCATCTTCATCAATTGGGTGTGACATGAACGACCTCATAAAGGCCCTGCAATAATTCGTTTCATTTACATTTAAAATGGGTTCCGGGTAAGTAGGTGGCGGTAGCTCAGGGTCGTCATTATCTACACCCATGCCGCCTGCACCTTCGTTGCCCCCTCCGGGCAAGGCTGCACCCGGTGCCACAGCCAGTACCGCCCCCATGGTAGGGCTAGCCTCATCCAGGTAATCTAACTGAGCCTGAAAGGCCCTTAAACCTGCGTTTACTACAGGCGCGTTGCTAAAGGGCAACTCTAAAGGGTTATCAGCAGGTAAAACCCCCAGGTTGGCGCCTTGAAAACTGAAGGTAGCCACATCCTGTGTCAGCACCTGGTCGCCCCCAAAATCATTATACATCTCGCCAAACTCACTCATAAAGTCAGTCACGGCATCGCCTACTTCAACAGCGTCAAAACCATCTTCAAAATCAAACTCAGCATGTTTAAACAATACCCTGCCCAGGTTTATAAAGCTTTCGGCAATTTCGCGGGTCTGTTCAGTCATTTTATACAACTGATACACCTGGTCAATGGCTTCTATAATAAATGCCAATGTAGATGCCTTAATATTGGCATAGGTAAAGCCATACTCATACAAGGCCTGCAAGGCCAGGGCCATTTCAGCAGCATAGGCAAGCAGTTGAATCCGCTCAACCATATCAACCCGCTTCCAGACACACTGGCTTTGAAACAATTCAAGGCCGGGTGCCTCAGACTCCATTAACTGTTTAGCGGTTTCAGCAGCCAGCAGGGCACCGTCACCCAAACTCATAAACGACACACGCTTGCCAGAAAACTTTGAAAGCAGGGGTGTCAGCTCTCCTGAAATCATATCAGCCATAGAGCCCTTAAAGCTCAAGCCATCTTTATATTCACTAAACAAGGGCATATAAAACTCATGGTGGTGGTCATGATACCACGACAACCCGCTGGCACCAGGGTCTTCTATCATATTGCGTTCTACCTTTGTTGCCCGCCCGTCAGTATACTGCACCATATCTACATACAGTATTTCGGCATTGGTATTATCAATCAGGTTTTCCAGGTGCGTTTCAAAGCGGCCAGCCAGAGGCTTGGCATGATTGAATACATCAAAAAGCGAAGTACCATGGAAAATAATGTACAGGTCATCTGAATTACCTGTAAAACCCTCTGAAAAAATCACCTCACCATCATCATTAAACCGTACCCTGTGCCGCTCGCCGTCTTCATTCATGCTCCAGATACCAGCTTTATACACGTCTACATTTACAACATCGTCATTACTACCTGCCACTGCCTTAATATTCACCAGGCCATAATAATCCTTACCATGGGCTATACTTAGCTCATCAAGGTATAAGGGCTCATATGGGTTATCTATTGGTTGCCAGCCGCTGTTGCCTTCATCATTGAGTTTAATAAACCAGTTCACACTTGATGCATTAAGGCCTTCAGCAGGTTTTAAGCACAGGGGCTCCATAATGTCATGCACATCTTTTCTGGGCGAGGCAATGAACTTGTCATGCAAATGGTTACCCACATAGCCTACCATATTTTTCAGGGCTTTGTAGTGGGTAAATATGGGGTCAGCATTGTACACCAGGTTGTTCATGGCACCCCATAATGGGCCTATAGTAGTAACCAGCTGCTGCCCTTCCTGTAAACCTGTAGAGGCTTCATACAGGTTAGGTGGCCTGCTGGCATGTAGTATTGCATGTGCTACGTTGCTTGACAGGGTGCCATCAAGCGGGGCCAATGCCGCTAAAGGTGTGCCGTTTGCATCATTACCTAACTCAGCTTTGCCAAGCATGGTATAGGCAGGCCTGTAAAGTACATAGGTGTAATCATCAAAATTGTTAAAAAAGCTCTTGTAGTCTATAGGCGTAATGCCCAAGAAATTAAGTGCCCGTTTAACTTTGCCAACAGTTTCGTGAAGTACCCGCTGATCATCAGAGGCATCTATGCCCAGTTGCTCAAGCTTTATTCTCTCCTGCGCCAGTATATCTGCCCAGGTATCAGTCACCTCATCCAGGTCTGTCAGTATTGGGTTTGTATTATTAAAGCCATTGGCCAAATACTTTTCTAATACCATTAGTGGTGCCCCTGGCCCGCCCCACTGGCCGTCACTCTGGCTTTGGGGCAATACCGCCGGTACACCTTCGGGAATAATTGTGCCTAAAGAGGTGCCATCGTCACCCATAGGCATCATGCCATAAAACTCTGATTCATTATAGGCCACGTTACCTACATACCGGCTACCCATCGTTACCACCAGCAGGTGGTCTTTGCTGTAGTTGGCAAAGTCATTATTGTAATCATTAAAGTATTTAATCCCCTCCTGAGTCATGCCTTCCATATTGACCCATACACCACCATAGCGCTGTAGGCCATCAAAAAACCGCTCATGCTCAATTAGTGATGGGTCAGTCAATACATGGTAACTGATTTTTTTACCGGGGTTTTGCTGGTTATGCTGTTCTATCTGTTTCACCAGTAGGTCGTCCCAATAAGGCTGGTCAGCACCAGCATACCCTTCAAAATATTTGGGTAGGTTGCCTTCACTATCAACCAGAAACTTACTAAATGCCTTAAACTGCTGGATAACCAACAAATCAACCGGCTCTGGGCACCAGCCTAAATCAACCTCTTCGGCAGTAGGCAGGTAAAACTGCCCCAGGCCATAATGTTCTGCCGGCTGGCTTTGAAAGGCCGTAGCCTTGTTAACAGGTGGGTGGGGTACCGGGGGCATATACACATGCAGGTCACGGGTAAGGGTGGCTGCCTGGCCCCCACAAAAAATCTTGGCCCTGATGGTCCATTTACCCTCAACATCAAAGTCTATCCCTTCTGCCAATAGAGTTTCAATAGCATCACCCTGGTAAACCTCAACAGGGTTTTCAGGATTGGGCGAAAACACAGCAATTTCAATGACACTTTGCCCGTTAAAGAAGTTTTCAGCCACTGAGTAATGTTCAAGTATCAGCCAGTCTTCTTCAGTATATGGTTCAAAGCATAAATGGCAGGGCGGCACCAACATACTGTAAGCAATGTAGTTGTTGGCCGAGTCGCGCGCATACCCAATGGCCCGGTTGCGGTCATTAATGTCTTTACCCACCCTGAAGGTCCACTTCAAGTCAGGGTAATCGAACTGAACCATGTCTGTCAGGTCAAAAAAATCACCTTCTTCGCAATCGCATGGTTTGTAAATGTAAGCGCGGTTTTCAATTTCACCATCAATAACGGGCAGGTAGGTGCCTACAATGAGGCCGTTAATGTTGATGTTCTCAGCAGAAACCGATGCCCCCGGCCTGATATCCTGCCAGATAAAATCATCGGCTGCATCACGGCATGAGGGCCTTACATAAAACCCATGCGAGGCGCCAGTGTTGGCATCAGTATAAATGCCAATAACCTCTTCATAGGCATTCATGGCGGTGGCATAGCCTGGTTCTCCATTTAACAGGTAGCCCGTGTTCCAGGTATGTGTCAACTCATCATAATTATGCAAAAAAGGGTAGGTATGCTCTAAATCACCAACCCCACGTGCCCTTGAAAAGCCCACGGCAGCACCATCACTCAACACATCAAAGACTTCACTTTCGCGGTTGTAAAAATGGGCCAGCCTGAAGGCTATGGGGTATAGGTTGCCGTCATCTAAATTACGCGAAAACCCCCTGCGGTAGTTTTCAGGTATAACATACCCCAGCTGCCCTAAAGAACCAATAATGGGTATATAACCCCCGTAACTGACACCACTTACCAGGGGGCTGCCGTCAAGGTTTTCATTTACAAACGAGTTAGAAGCCACATACCTGCCACTGCGGGCCATTACCTTATTGCCCCTGCCAAGCCTGTGACCAGCTATTTCTAAGGCACCATAGGTGCCGGTAAGGGTATCATAATCGGCAATAAAACCTTCCATCTGGTCGCCACTGTTAATATTCCAGGCAATGCCCCGGCCATCAATAGCAGCGGCGCGCCCATTGTTGTAATCGCCCACCACCAGGTAGCGGTCAGGAGCAAAGTTTTGCCGGGCGGTAACCACAAACACCCGCCTGAGCCGGGTATTGCCTGGCACCGGAAAATCACCGATTATCCAACCATCGTCATTAATGCCTTCTACATGTATATCTGCCAGTTGAGCCAATGAATCAATCAGGCTGTCTTGCTCTACCACAAACTGACTGATGTTAATAGCACTGGTACCGTATACCGGGTGTACGCTTTGCCCAAATGATACCATTGAATACAATACAAACACAAAAGCGATAGAAGCAACTGGTCTCATATTTTAATAGGTTTTCTTTAGCCATTTTATGCAGGCAGGCCACCAGCTCAATTACTATTTGAGCACGAAGTAACATCCGGCAATCAATGAGGTATTTTTCTGTCTCTTTAGTAAAGCTACTAGGCCGTACAGGAAAAAAATACAGTAGAACTACTGGCCTGCTTAAAAAAACATGGTTAAAGCTTAGTTATGAGCCATTAGTCATTTTATCTTGTTAAACTAAGCATGCCTTTTTAAAGCAATTGGCATTGCCCTATAATCCTCCCTGGTATAGCAGCGAGAAAAAATGAGAATTACTTATAAATATGAAACAACAAAGCAACAAGGTATTTTAATAGCATACTGAAGCAGATCATCACAATAACAAGTAATACAAATGTTACTGAAACAAAAAAACCCTTACAACATGCCAACCATGCAATAAGGGTAACTGTAAATAGCCGAAAAATATATTGAAGCAGTTGGTTTAGCCCAAACGGGCAATGAGGTTTTTATTGGTTAAAGCATGTACCAGTAACCCTTTGGTACCTGTAACCTCAAGCTTTTGGCAAATATGGTACCGATGGTATTCAATGGTACGAATGCTTTTTTCCATACTTAATGCAATTTGCCCGCTGGTATTATCTAACGCAATGAGCTTTAATATTTTCCGCTCGGTTTTGGTTAGTCGGTCATACAAATGCAGTTTATGTTTATTTTTTTGGGCCTTCAATGCGGCAGCCTCACGCAATTGGCAAAATTCTTTGCTGTAATAAAACTGGCCTTCAAGCACAGTATCAATTGCCTGGCTCAGGTCATTCAGTACTGAGCTTTTGTGCATTAGCCCAACCACCCTTTCGTCTTTAAAAGCTTCATCTTCAAACAGGTCTTTAATCAGGTGGGTCAGTACAATTACCCTGGTGCTGGCATGCTCCCGGGCAAGCCATTGAATTAACTCACGCCCGTCCATTTGGGGCATATTTACATCAAGCAGCAAAATATCTGGCTCAAACATTTGCATGAGGTGCTGCGCCTCAAGGCCATCACCAGCTTCAGCCACGCAAACTACTTTAGGGTGTTTATCAATAACAGAACGTACCCCCAAACGCGTGATGGGGTGGTCATCTACAATCATCACTTTTTGTACCATAGTCTCTCAGGGTTTAAACACATTGTTCAATAATCTAATAACTAAAAAAATCAGCGTGATGAGTGCTCTTAATTCATACCGATACTAATTTACGAAAACTAAAACGATATTATAGGCAAATTACCCAAAACAACATACATGTATGCTTTACCAAAAAATACAACAATTACCTGTGCTAACCTTCAGGTTGTAATTCATGCAAAGCAGTACTATAGGTAAAAAATGGCATTTTAGCTCTTGTTGGCTTGTACCCTGGGTATTGCCTCTTTTTTAGGGGTGTTGGGCAACCTGGCGGGGGCAGCCACATGGGGCAGCAGTTCAACTACAAAAACAGAGCCTTTGCCCTGTTCACTTTTAGCAAAAAGTTTGGCGCCAATGCGCTCTGCCATATCAGCACATAAGCTTAAGCCTAACCCCGCCCCGCTTTTGCTGCGCTCAATTGCCTCGCGGTTAAAGTTTACTTTAAACAGCCCTTCAAGCGTTTTTTTATCCATACCCAGGCCGGTATCTTGCACGGCAATTCTGAAGTACTGGTCAGTATGGGTGGTTTGAATGGCAATGGTGCCCCTTTCGGGCGTGTATTGGGCTGCATTACTTAATAAGTTGCGTAAAATAAAGCTCAGCATATCGCGGTCTGTGTTGACCTCATACTGCTCTTCAGGCAAAGTTAAAGTTAACTCTTTGCTGTTAATGACGGGCTTTAGCAATAGGGCCTGTTCATCAATGAGCTTGCTTAGCAAAAACTCCTGTTCATTGTATACCAATGTATCGCGCTGCAAAACCACCCAGAAAAGTAAATCGCGCAGCATGCTGTTCACCACATTAAATTCTTCCTGCACATCGGCAATAAAATCAGGCTTTTCCTGAATCAGCTTTAGCGTATCTTTATTTTCCATCAGTTGCAACAAAATGTTCAGGTTGTCCATGGGGCGCCGCAAATCATGCGAAATCATACTAATCAGTTTGTCTTTGGTCTGGTTGCTTTCTACCAGCTCCTTGCCCGTATCATTCAAAAGCCTGTTTTTAGATTTAATCTGCTGGTAAAAAAAGGTACCCAATACCACCACCACCAAACTGGTTAAGATGCCTGCCACCAACAGGTTATTTTGTACAGCCTGTTTTTCATTGCGGTAGTTCAGCTCTGAAATTTGTCGTTGCTTCTTTTCTGTTTCGTACTTCTTTTCCAGTTCAGCTGCTTTTGCTGTTGCCGCGGCAACTCTAAAACTGTCTTGTTCGGCCACATACTTTTCAGTATAGTCATACCCTTGTACCATATAATCTTTTGCCTTTTTATAATTACCCAACTCAAGGTGGTAAAGGCTATAAATATGACTTAACTGCCTCAAAGAACGCAAAGCAGTACTATCAACCATTTGGGTTGCCTGGTTTAGCCAACTGCTCAGTTGCGCTTCATCACTGTTTTCATGCAGTATTTCAAACAAGCTTACAGGCACATAAAATAG